>JAQXNQ010000311.1 GCA_029098085.1 Oscillospiraceae bacterium | reverse complement strand
CACGGCCGCGAATTTTTCCGGCCGCAGAATGCCCAGCTTGAAGGCGCCGAAGCCGCCCATGGACAGACCGGCGGCGAAGGTGTCCTCCCGGCGGCAGGAGATGGCGGGGAAGAACTCTTGCACAATGGCCGGGAGCTCATCAGCCGTGTGAAGGAAAAAGTCATAGCCATACTGCATGTCCGTATAGAAGCCGATGTCGTTGGAGGGCATGACCACCGCCAGCCCCCGCTCCAGCGCGTATCGCTCGATGGAGGTGCGCCGCTGCCAGATGGTGTGATCGTCGCTGCCTCCGTGGAGCAGATAGAGCACCGGATATTTGCCGTTTCCGGCGCCGCTCTGCTGGCCCACGCCGTTCTGCTTCTGGGGCAGAACCACATCCATGGCCCGCTGCATGCCTAAAGCGGCAGAGTAGTAGTTTACATGAATCAAAGCCATTCGTATTCCTCCTTGCTTTTTCTTTATTTTCATCATAGCACACTTAAAAGACAGATGCAAGAAGTCTGTTTGCAGACGAAGCGTACAAAAAGGGCCCCTTCTCTCAGGCGGATTTACCTCTTGCGGTTTGGATTTGAGGGTGCTATACTGAAGCTGCAAGGATTCAGTGAAGTATTGGACCAGATGGAGGTATGGATATGAAGTGTGCGGTGTTTTATGGAAAGCATGACCTGCGGGTGGAGGAGCGGCCGATGCCGGCTTTGGGCCCGAAGGATGTTCTGGTGCAGGTGAAGGCCTGCGGCGTCTGCGGCACCGATGTCCATATTTATGGGGGCGATCCCGGTGCGGCCGAGGTGACACCGCCCACTATTCTGGGACATGAATTTGCCGGTGTGGTGGTGCAGACCGGCGAGCGGGTGACCAGCTGCGCGGTGGGGGATCGGGTCTGCGTGGATCCCAACTGCTGGTGCGGCACCTGCACCGCCTGCCGCAGCGGCATGGCTCATTACTGCTCCCATATGATCGGCTACGGCACCACGGTGGACGGCGGCTTTGCCGAGTATTGCGCGGTGAATGAGCGGCAGATTTATCGGCTGGGTGAGCATACCAGCTTTTACCAGGGCGCCATGACCGAGCCGGTGGCCTGCTGCCTGCACGGCATCGATCTGTGCCAGATTCAGCCCGGTCATCAGGTGGTCGTCATCGGAGGCGGCATGATCGGCCTTCTGATGGTGCAGCTGGCGAAGATGGCGGGCGCCGCCCGGGTCGCCCTGCTGGAGCCGGTTGCGGGCAAGCGGGAGATGGGCCTCAGGCTGGGCGCGGACGCGGCCATCGATCCCCTGCAGGAGGATGTGCCTGCGGCGCTGAAGGCGGCGGGCATGACCTGGATCAACACCGTCATCGAATGCGTCGGCCGTCCCTCCACCATTGCGCAGGCCATTGATATCGCCGGCCCCAAGGCGGTGGTCATGATGTTCGGCCTGACCAGGCCGGACGAGACGGTGGCCGTCAAGCCCTTCCAGATTTTCCAAAAGGAGCTGGAGCTGAAGGCCTCCTATATCAATCCCTATACCCAGAAGCGCGCCCTGGACCTGATCGATTCCGGACGGCTGGATGTGAGCAGCATGGTGCAGGAGATCTGCGGGCTGGACAAGCTGGCGGAGATCCTCGGCAGTCCCGAGCTGCGCGCCAAAGGGAAATACCTGATTTCGGCGGAGATGTGACCGGAAAATCGTTTTGGAGGGCAGCGAAATCTGCCCTTCTTTTTTGCAGACCTTCCGGATTTCCGGGAAATTCAAGTTTCCCCCTTGCCAAACCGGACATTTTGTGATATAACTATAGATGCCGCTTTAATGATTAAAAGCGTCTAAGCGGTAAAGCGAAGGAGCACCATGAAACTAATCTTTAAACAGCGTCTTTTTTCCTGGCTGGACAGCTACGACATCTACAGCGAAGCGGGTGAGACCGTTTACACGGTGGAGGGCCGGCTCAGCTGGGGTCACTGCCTCGAGATTCACGATGCCGCCGGCCGGCATGTGGGTACGGTGAAGGAAGAGGTTCTCACCTTCCTGCCCCGGTTTGCCATTTATCTGGGCGGACAGCAGGTGGGCACTATCCGAAAGGAGTTTACCTTTTTCAGGCCGTCCTTTACGGTGGACTGCTGCGGCTGGCAGATCGACGGGGATTTCTTCCAGTGGGACTATGCCATCACCGACGGCAGACGCCGGGTGGCATCCATCTCCAAGGAGCTGCTCCGCTGGACCGACACCTATGTCATCGATGTGGCGGATCCCCGGGATGCGCTGATGTCGCTGATGGTGGTGCTGGCCATTGATGCGGCCAAATGCTCTTCCGGAAATTGAATCAGCGCCGCAGCTCTTCGGCAAAGACCTGCTGGAACAGCGGCAGCTGATCGAAAAAGATGCCGTGGCCGCTGTCCGGAAGTATCCGGAGGCGGGCACCCGGAATGGCCTTCTGCTGAACGCAGGCCAGCTCCGGCGGAACGATCCGGTCCTTTCCTCCATGGAGAATGGAGGTTGGAACCCGCACCGCCTGCAGATCCTTCCTCCCGTCCTCGTCCCGCAGGGAAAAGGCGGCCTGCACCGTGGCGATGCCGGAGGCCTCCAGGGCGATCTGTTCGATCCACCGAAGGGACGCAGTGCTTTTGGGCGCGGCAAACAGCTCTCTTGAGAACTGCTCGCAGAGAGCGGGCCGGTCGGTGCGGCAGAGAGCGATCAGCCCGTCGGCCCGCTGCCTGGAAATGCCGTAAGGAAAGCCGGGCCGCTGAACCCAGCAGGGAGTCGCTGCCGACAGAAGCAGCAGCTTCCGGACGCCGTAGCCCTGATAGAGCCGCATGTACCGCAGCGCCACAGCGCCGCCCATGGAAAACCCGACCAGTACAAACCGATCCAGCTTCAGCGTCTGTACCACCCCGTACAGATCGGCCGCCAGCTGATCATAGCCGTATCCGGCTGCCGGTGCGTCTGACTGGCCGAAGCCCCGCAGATCCAGCGAGACGGGACGGTATCCCATCTCCAGCAGAAGCTGAACCTGATATTCAAAGATTCGGTGGGACAGGGGCCAGCCGTGCACCAGAAGCACGGCCTCTTTTCCACGGGGCTGAGGGTCATATACAGCGAGCCGGGCACCATCGGATTGGATCCTCATCGCTTCACGCTCCTTCCGGGTTCAGATATTCCATTTTATGAAAGAATGAACCGCGGAGACACATTTGTCTGTTAATTTTTTCCTGAAAGGATTTTTGCCATGTCTATGAAAATCAATCACGAGCTTCCCCTTCCCTCCACCCTGAAGGCTCAGTATCCCCTTTCCCCCGATCTGGTGGAGCTGAAGGCCCGGAGAGACGCCGAGATTCGGAAGGTGTTCACCGGGGAGTCGGACAAGTTTGTCGTGCTGGTGGGCCCCTGCTCCGCCGACAACGAGGAAGCGGTCTGCGAGTATGTGGGCAGACTGGCGGTGCTCAACGAGCAGGTCTCCGACCGGCTGATCATCATCCCCCGCATCTACACCAACAAGCCCCGCACCACCGGCGAGGGCTATAAGGGCATGCTGCATCAGCCCGACCCCGAAAAGGCGCCCGACCTGCTTCACGGCATCATTGCCATCCGGCAGATGCACATCCGGGCCATGCGGGAGACCGGCCTCACCGCCGCCGACGAGATGCTCTATCCCGAAAACCGCAGCTATCTGGACGACCTGCTGTCCTATGAGGCCATCGGCGCCCGTTCGGTGGAAAATCAGCAGCACCGGCTCACCGCCAGCGGCATGGACATTCCCATCGGCATGAAGAACCCCACCAGTGGCGATCTGTCGGTCATGCTCAACTCGGTCATTGCGGCGCAGCATCCCCATAATTTCATCTACCGCGGCTGTGATGTGACCACCACCGGCAACGAACTGGCCCACGTGATTCTCCGCGGCGGTGTGGACAAGTACGGCACCTGCATTCCCAACTATCATTATGAGGATCTGATCCGTCTGTGGGAGATGTACGACAAGCTGGATCTGAAGAATCCCGCGGCCATCATCGACGCCAACCACTCCAACTCCAACAAGAAGTACAAGGAGCAGATCCGCATTGTGCGGGAGGTGCTGCACAGCCGCCGTCACAGTGATCATCTGCGGGGCCTGATCAAGGGCGTCATGATTGAGAGCTATCTGGTGGAGGGCAATCAGCCCATCGGCGCCGAGCGGATTTACGGCAAGTCCATCACCGACCCCTGCCTGGGCTGGGAGGACACCAGCGAACTGATTCTGCGCATCGCGGATGAAAGCTAAAGCTTTCATCCAGGTGTGTGCGCCCGTCGGGCTATAATGTTGAGAGAAAGGGCGGATCGATTTGCATCATAAGCAAAAGGGTGTGCTGTTTACGGTGGCCTCCGCCCTGCTGTTTGGCGTGACGCCGGTGCTGGCCAGTCTGACCTATGACATGGGCAGCAATGCCAGCACTCTGACCTTTTACCGGAACCTGATGGTGGTGCCGGTGCTGGTGCTGCTGATGGCGGTGAAGAAGATCCCCTTCCGGGTTACCGGCAGGGAACTGCTTCTGCTGTTGGCGGTGGGCGTCCTGTTCCGGGCCAGTACCACCTTCATGCTGTACGATTCCTATCAGTATGTGGGCATCGGCACCGCCACGACCCTGCACTTCATGTATCCCGTCTTCACCGCCCTGCTCTGCCGACTGGCCTTCCGGGAGAAGCTGGGCGCCGGAAAAACGGCGGCGCTGCTTCTGGCCACGGCGGGCATTGTCTGCTTCTGCGACCCCTCCGGCGGCTTTGACCGACGGGGCATTCTGCTGGCGGTGGCGTCGGCCGTGACCTATTCCTGCTATATGACCGGCATGGACAAGACGGCCCTGAAGGAAATGAACCCCAACAAGGTAGCCTGCTATATGGGCCTTGCCAATGCTGCGGCCATGCTGCTGCTGGACCTTCCCCGGAAGGAGATCGTTTTCCGGCTGCCGCCCAAGGCCATGCTGTACACCTTTATCATTGCCGTCTGCACCTCTTTCGCGGCGGTGGCCCTGCTGCAGATGGGCATCCGGGAACTGGGTGCTTCCACGGCCGCGATTTTTTCCATGCTGGAGCCCATTGCCTGTGTGCTGTCCGGCTGGATTTTCCTGCAGGAAGCCATGCCGGTGAACAAGATTCTGGGCTGCCTGGTGATTCTTGGCGCGGTGGCCGTCATTGTCGCAGTCGACCGGCGGCGGGAACAGACCGCTGCCGGTTTGCAGAAAACCAAAACAGAATAAAGTCGCCCGACGCGGCAGAAAGGAAGCGATTGCATGATTCCCGCACGTCCTCTTTCCTACGATGAGTTCCCCTCCTCGCCCCTCGGCTGCGAGGGCATGGTGGTGCTGCCGGCGGATCTGGACAACGTCACCGCGCATCTGATGGAGCCGATTGTCTATGTGAACCGGGATGGACTGGATCTGACCCTGCGGCTGATCCTGCCGGTGCCCCACGGTGGCGGAGGCCCCTGGCCGGTCATCGTGTATGTACAGGGTTCCGCCTGGATGAAGCAGCAGGTGGAGGCAAACATTCCCACCCTGTCGGCCTTTGCCCGCAAAGGGTATGCGGTTGCCATGGTGGAGTACCGTCCTTCGTCTGTGGCTCTGTTCCCTGCGCAGGTGCAGGACACCAAAACCGCCATTCGCTTCCTGCGGAAAAACGCGGCGAAATATAACCTGGATCCGGAGCGGATGGCGCTCTGGGGGGATTCCTCCGGCGGGCACACCGTCGTCATGACCGCTGTGACAGCGCACCTGCCTGAAATGGACACCGACACCTACGGCGAGTACTCCTGCGGTGTGCGGGGTGTGGTGGATTTTTACGGTCCCACCGACATCGCCGCCATGAGTGAGGAGCCCTCCATTCAGGATCATGACGAGCCGGACAGCCCCGAAGGCCTCCTGATCGGACGGCTGCGGGTGCGGGAAAACCGGAAGCTGGCTGACCGAACCTCTCCCATGGCCTATATCAATCCTGACCGGCCCCTGCCGCCCTTCCTCATCGTCCACGGCTCCAAGGATCGTCTGGTTCCCTTTGGACAGAGCATCAAGCTGTACCAGAAGCTGCGCGCCTGCGGCGCCGAAGCGGATTTTTACCGTGTCGAGGGCGGCGACCATGGCGGCCCCGCCTTCTGGAACCGGTTGGTGCTGGAGCTGACGGAGGGCTATTTGAAAAAGTGGCTTCAGTGAGCATGAAAAACGGCCTCCTGCTGCAAACGCGGCGGGAGACCGTTTCATTTTTGCGAAGCCAAAATGCCGGAAACAAAAACAAAAGCGCCCCGGCTATTGCCAAAGCGCTTTATGGAGCTGTTAACCAGATTCGAACTGGTGACCTCATCCTTACCAAGGATGCGCTCTACCGACTGAGCTATAACAGCAT
>JAQXNQ010000310.1 GCA_029098085.1 Oscillospiraceae bacterium | reverse complement strand
GATCTTCTGCGAGACTCCGATGGATTAAACCTTCGTGAATACCAGATTCGTGCTATTGAAGCCGCCGAAAAAGCGGTTGTGGCCGGAAAACAAACCGTGCTTCTCTCCATGGCCACCGGTACTGGCAAGACCCGCACCATCCTTGGCATGATCTACCGTTTTATCAAGAGTGATCGCTTTAAGAGAGTGCTGTTCCTGGTTGATCGGACTGCTCTTGGTGAGCAAGCGGAGGATGTCTTCAAGGAAGTCAAGATCGAAGACCTGATGACCCTCGATTCTATTTACAACATCAAAGGGCTTGACGAAAAGGAAATCGACAGAGAAACCAAGATCCATGTTGCTACGGTACAGAGCTTGGTCAAACGCATCCTCTATCCGGAGGGTGACACCATGCCCTCTGTTACCGATTATGACCTGATTGTTGTTGACGAAGCCCACCGTGGATACATCCTCGACAAAGAAATGAGCGAGAGCGAAATGCTCTACCGCAATCAGGATGACTACATCAGCAAATACCGCACCGTCATAGAATATTTCGATGCAGTTAAGGTTGCTTTGACCGCTACACCCGCACTGCACACCACTGAAATCTTTGGGAAGCCAGTATTTAACTATTCCTACCGTGAGGCAGTCATTGACGGTTATCTGGTCGACCACGATGCACCGCACAGCATAAAAACCAAGCTTCGTGTGGAGGGCATTAACTACCACAAGGGCGAACAGCTGGCCATCTATGATCCCACCACCGGTGAAGTTCTGAACAGCGCCGATCTCGAAGACGATATGAAATTTGAGATTGAAACCTTCAACCGTCAGGTTATCACAGAGCCCTTCAACAAAGCTGTCCTCGAAGAAATTGCATGGGATCTTCTTGAACGTGTGACCCGTACGACCATCGGAATTTGTGCTTCGTCTCAACTTTTCCAGATGTTTTTCACAGGTTTCTCCGGTGAAAATCTTGATCTCCAGCCGCATAGAACCGTCCGGCTCCGGCGTGACGAAGATCTTATCGATATAGTTATCAACGAATTCCTTGTTGATGATGCCATCCGCCGCATCCCGCTCGGCTTCCCGAAGCACCCGGCGGATGGTTTCGATGTGTTTTTGAAACTCAGCGGCGGAGTCCCGCTGCTGGGTCAGTTCCTCCAGTTCTCTTTGTGCCGCCTCGATCTCTTGCGCGCATTGCCGGTTCATGGAGAGAAAGTCCTGGTCCGACAATTCGCCCAGGGCGTTGAAGGCCAGAAGTTTTTGCTTTTTCTTCTCTGCCGTTTCAATGGTACACGTTAGGGCCGTGATCTGCTTTGACAGGTCGCCGTCCTGGTCCAGGGATCTGTACATCTCGATGTACTCCTCGATCAGGTTCTCTGCGGCGGACTCTGTCTCCCGGAATACCCCGGAGAGCAAAGGCTTCAGTTCGTCCTCATAGATGGCGAAAGAAGCGCAGGAGTTTGCCCCATTCTTGATTTTTCCGGAGCACACCCATTTGCTGTTTTTCCTTCCGTTCTTATCCACAGAATCCCGGCGGTAGTAAGCCGTGCCGCAGTGGGCGCAGTACAGTTTGCCGGTGAGCAGATTGGCGTGGTTGCAGATACCCTGGCGGCCTTTCACATCCTCACTGCGTTTTTTCAATACGGTGTTGGCCAGGTCCCACAGTTCTTCGCTGACGATGGCCGGAACGATCTCTCCCGTTTCGTCCTTGAACATGACCCATTCCTCCGGGGGAAGGAATCTCCTTTCTTCCGGTGATGGTTCCAGTGTGCCCCAATGGGAAGCGCGTTATGAAAGCCATGGATATTGTTCCGGATGAAACGCGGGAAAAATCCAAAAACAAGCTGCTTCGGGCACTGGAAAGAACTTTTGCAATTGGGCTTGCGAATGTATGCCAAAAAGCTATACTATCAAAAGCGGAACGTGCGATAAGGCACAGAAAAAGCTGTGGATCAGGTTTTGAGTGAACAGCGGGCCGAGTTGCAGCTGCGGCCCAAAGGAGCCTCGGACGAACGCCTTGCCCAATGACGCCTAAAAAACGCCGCGGATAGGAGCCAAAAAAGGGTTTCCTATCCGCGGCGTTTGCGTTAGAATTAATATGGGAAGAGAAACTCCGAAACGCAAAACCGGTGTACCGTGTGCGGGCGAAATGGTCGATTGGTTCTTGTGTTGAACAGTGAGATTTGATTGCCGGAAAACGCACCCGTCTGACGGACAAACGCCCAGCTTAGAGCGGGCTGAATCTCAGGCGAATATGACTGCCGGGCAGGGAATCTATCTGAGAATGTGCCGTTCCATTCAGGCGGAGGAGCATTTGCGTGGCGGAAAACGGGCTTTGGTTTCCCGTTTGAGCACGAAAAGAGGCCTGCCGCAGAACTTTTACATTCTGAGGCAGTTCCTTTTTCCTGATCTTCGTCATTTGGGGGTTGAGATAGCCGCCCGTGGAGGAGGGTCACTCTTCACCGATCAGCGTATAGCGGCGGGAGCGGATCAGGCGGGACATGCCAAGGGAATCGCTGGGCAGCTCGGAAGTGAGAATGCCGGTAATGGCGATGTCCTCCGTCCGGTGGCAGTCGGAACCGGCCAGGCGGATCAGGCCGAACTGCTGGGCGTACTCCTCCGCCCGCTCGTTGTAGCTCTCGTGGCGGGGATTCATATTGCAGACCTCCACGCCGTCCAGGTAGCAGGCAATGGCGGGGGTGCATTTTTTGCGGTAGGGGTGGGCCTGGATGATTAGGGCGCCCTGGCTCCGTGCGATGGGCGCGAAGGCGGCGATGCCCATGCGGAAGATGGCCTCCGGGTCGGACAGCAGATCATCCCGGTATCCGTAGAGCAGGTAGTCGTTTTCACTTTCGTCAAAGCGGAGCTCTGCGCCCTTGAACACCCGGACTCCCTGTTTTTCGCCCTCCTCCACCATGCGGTAATAGCCCTCCAAAAAGCGGTGGACCTTGTCCCCGGGGGCGGCGGGATCGCACCCCAGATAGTCGAAGGTGATCCGGTTATAGTGGTCGGTGACGATGATGGCGTCATAGCCGGCGGCTTTGTAGCCGGCGATCAGGGTTGGGGCGTCTAGCCAGCCGCATTTGCTGACGTGACTGGTGTGCAGATGGGTTTCGATCTTGTACATCCTGGTACCTCCTTCTCTGGGCTCCCGGAGCTGTGGGAGCGGGGAAACACGCCGCCCGATGCCTGCCGGGAGAGCCTTTGCCGCCGCCGGAGAGGGCGTGGAGCTGTCCCTGCGCATTATTTTGAAAAAATATCGCAAATGTTTCCGAAAAGAATATACGACATGGTGGTTTAGTTGTCAACTCTTTTATATTCTCTTCTTGATTTTTGGCGCAAGTGTAGAAAATGATGAAAATATTGCCGACTCAATTGACATGCTTTTCAACAAATGTTACAATTCGAACATAGGAAACGTTTGCGTTCAAATGCTGCAATTTTAATGAAAATGGAGGAACGTAATATGAAAGTGGTGGGCAAGAAGCGGGAGGATGTGAAAGTGGTCACCTCCGGCGCCGGCGCCGCCGCCATCTCCATCGTCAAGCTGCTGCTGTCCGCCGGATTCAAAAACATTACCATGTGTGACCGGACTGGCGCTATCTATGAGGGCCGGGACGGCCTGAACTGGATCAAGGAGGAGATGGCTCAGGTCACCAACCTGGAGAAGAAGGCCGGCTCCCTGGCCGACATGCTGGTGGGCGCCGATGTGTTTATCGGCGTGTCCGCCCCCGGCACCGTCACCACCGAGATGGTAAAGACCATGAACAAGGACGCCATCGTCTTCGCCTGCGCCAACCCCACCCCCGAGATCTTCCCCGACGACGCCAAGGCGGGAGGCGCCCGGGTCATCTCTACCGGCCGCAGCGACTTCCCCAACCAGATCAACAACGTGCTGGCGTTCCCCGGCGTGTTCCGGGGCACCTTTGATGTCCGCGCCAGCGATATCAACGAGGAGATGAAGATGGCCGCCGCCGAGGCTCTGGCCGGCCTGATCTCCGATGAGGAACTCAACGAGGAGTACATCATTCCCCAGGCCTTTGACAAGCGGGTAGGTCCCGCCGTGGCCAAGGCCGTGGCCGAAGCTGCCCGGAAGTCCGGCGTGGCGCGCATTTGACAGGAGGGACCCTTGATGTTTGACGCGAAAGCAGTAAAATTGGGCATCGCGCCCATCGGCTGGTGCAACGACGATATGCCGGAACTGGGGGCGGAGAAC
>JAQXNQ010000309.1 GCA_029098085.1 Oscillospiraceae bacterium | reverse complement strand
GAAGCTGGGGTAGAACAGGTACTCCTCCCCGTCAAACTCGATGACCCGAACCAGCTCGTCCTTGGCGGACTTGTTCATCCGGCCGCCTTCAATCCGGGGGTCTACAAAGGTACCCAGGCCGGTCTTAGTGATGAGGCCCGGACGGCCCGCGCCGATCTCCCGCCAGAGGTTGATGATGACACCCTGGGGCAGGCAGTAGCTTTCCAGCTGCTCCTTCAGTGCCTGATCCCGCAGGGTGAAGGCGCTTCCCACATGGGCGCTGGTCCACTTGGTGATCAGACCGGGGCCTGCCTCACCGAACCGGGTGGCACCGCGGTTGCCGTGCTCCGTATCAGGGCCGCCCTCCCGTGGGCTGCGGTTCCAGCCGATGAAATTGTTGCCGTAGCCCCAGTCACCCATGGCGCTGCCCTGTTTCAGATTCAGGCCGCAGGGATGTCCGGTTTCCTTAAAATTGTCGCGAATCGCGCAGGCCACTTCCTCCGGCCATCCGGAAAGACCCATGCCGGCAAGGCCGACTGTGGCTCCGTCCGGAATCAGCTTCGCAGCCTCCGCTGCAGAAATAAATTTTGCCATTGACGCACTCCTCTCTATCGAAAAAAGGAATCAATCGTTGATTGAACATCGTTCTACCAATCGATATTATTATACACAATACGATGGAAAATGCAATACAGGATTTTTCCCCTGGTGCATTTTTGTAGGAATTGTTCTTTTGGGGCTGAAAGAATGTGCATTATTCACAAGAAGAAAGCCTTGCACATCTGTGGCGCATCCTGTATAATGTAGAACAATGTTCCACATTTCAGGAAGGGAGAGATCCGCCGTGCCGGAAAAGGGAAAACGTCAGCTTCAGGCGGAGCAGACAAAGGACAAGCTGTTCTATGCCGCCGATGCTCTGCTGGCGGAAAAGGATTACGAGGACATCACCATCCGGGATATTATCTCCAAAGCGGATGTCTCCATCGGAACCTTTTATCACTATTTTAAGACGAAGCTGGATGTGTTCTATGAGACGTACCGGCTGGCAGACCATTACTTTATGGAGGTCGTCGCCCCCCAGCTGACCCAGCCAACCGTCCGGGAGCAGATCCTGGCCTTCTTCGATTATTACGCCCACTATTCCAGTGACCAGACCCAGCCCCGGCTTGTCTACCTGTTGTACAATGCCCGAAATCCCCATTTCAACCGGGATCCCCACTACGGCATGACCGGTGTACTGATGGGCATCGTCCAGCAGGGTCTGGACTCCGGCCAGATCCGCAGCGCGGACACGGCGGAGCAGATCGCAACCTTTTTGATGGTGACCAGCCGCGGTCTTGTGTACAACTGGGTAACCATGGACCGCAGCTACGACCTGCCGGGCAGGATGCGCTGGTATCTGGAGCGGCTGCTGATGGCCTATCTCCCGGCGTGACGCGGCCTGTCCCGATTTGCATATCCGTCAGGCGGAGCCTATCTAATAAAACCAAATGGTTTTATTAGATAATAGTATCAAAAACCATTGCAGTGCCTTCCCCGGAATAGGGAAGGCCCTGGTGTTGTTTTGTTTTGTCTGTATCCGGTCTTCAGGGGCTGGCGGAGGTGCTGCCGGAGTGGATGACGAGTCTTCCTCTTCCGGATTCCTTTGCCTGGTACAGCGCCATGTCCGACGCCTCATACAGCTGGTTGAAGGTGGTGTCCGGAGCGGCCATGGCAGCACCCATGGAAATACCTGTCTCTCCGGCAACACCCTTGAGGGTGATGTTCACCTTGTCATAAATCTGCTGCACCCGATCCATAATCGCGCTCACCCGGGTGTCGCTGTCAAAGAACAGCGCCGCCGCAAATTCGTCGCCGCCCATACGGCAGGCGCAGTCCTCCTTCCGAAGGGCCAGGCTCAGAGCCTGGGCAACCAGAATCAGGAATTTGTCGCCGTTGTGATGGCCGAACCGGTCATTGTATTCCTTGAATTTATCCACGTCCGCCATCAGCATCACCACTGTGCACCTGCCCTCCAGCAGCTTCAGCTCCACGTCGCTGCGGAAGGCAGCGTGATTCATCAGGCCGGTGAGGGGATCCCTGCGGTAGGTGTCCTCCCAGTATTTGAGACGCACC
>JAQXNQ010000308.1 GCA_029098085.1 Oscillospiraceae bacterium | reverse complement strand
TTGCGCTTGACAGCGCGCCGTCGGGGACGCGGGATACCTCGCTTGGGCGGGTCAAGTCGAATGGATTCAGATTTATGGAAGTCCGGTCGCTAAAAACGCCCCACCGGGGCGTTTTCTTAACGCTCCCCCCGAATCGACCTGAATCTCACGTAAAAAAGGTTTGCTCACGCGCAAGAAGCGCGTCCATCCAAACCCCGCAGGGGTTTATGGCCCGGCCGCTCCGGCCGGGAGCGGTTCTTGCAGCTTTCCGCGCAGCGGAAAGCGAGGCATCCTCGTCCACGCAAAAAATCTCCAGTCGAAGCGACTGGAGATTTTGTTGGTGGACGAGGATGGATTCGGACCATCGAAGCTGAAAAGCAACAGATTTACAGTCTGCCCCCTTTGGCCACTCGGGAACTCGTCCGTATTAAATTGAAAGCCGAAGCTATTCGGAAAAATGGAGCTGGTGGACGGACTCGAACCCCCGACCTGCTGATTACAAATCAGCTGCTCTACCAACTGAGCTACACCAGCCTGTGATGGTCGGGGCGACAGGACTTGAACCTGCGGCATCTTGGTCCCAAACCAAGCACTCTACCAAACTGAGCTACGCCCCGACGCTGGGACATGCTGCAGCCGGTGAGACCCGCGACAGCTGCGACAGCTATATTATTGTAGCACAAACAGCGCCTTTTGTCAACCCCCGGAATGGAGCCGTTCTCCCGCACAAACTCTTGCCGAATTCTATTTGCTGTGGTACAATAATAGCAGAAAGCATCCTGAGGAGGGGTTCCCATGGCCGCTTGTCAGGCGGATCCCGGCGAGCTTCTGGCCTTCTTTCAGCCTGCACCCCGGGCGCTGCCGCTGTACGAGGCGCTGGAAGCGCTGCTGCGGGAGCAATTCCCGATTTTGAACATCCGGGTGCAGAAAACCCAGATCACCTTCAGCAGCCGTCATGTCTTTGCCTGCGTTTCCCTGCCCGGCCGGAAGCTGGGCAACCGGAGCGACGCCGCGCTGCTGCTGACCTTCGGTCTGGCCTTCCGGCTGGAGCATCCCCGGATCGCACAGGTGGTGGAGCCCTACCCCGGCCGCTGGACCCATCATCTGCTCCTTCATGAAGCGGAAGAGCTGGATCCGCAGCTGATGGACTGGCTGCAGCAGGCCTACGGCTTCAGCATGGCCAAGTGACCCCCGGTGCACCATCCGTACGCGCGGCGTTTGCCGCTTCCATCCCCGCAGGCTCCGGAACAAAACGCCCGGGGCCCACACACGAAAGGATTTCCCATGGCAAAGCTCAAGAAAATGCAGGGCCGGCTGGAGGATCCCTCCGTTCAGGCTCTCATGGAACTGATTCCCACCCAGAATCGGGAAACGCTGGCCCGCTGGGCTATCGACTGGGTGCGGGATCACTGCCTGTCCATCTGGACAGCCGATTTTCCCGACGACAACCGTCCCGCCCGTGCGCTGGAGGCTGGGGTGGTGTACTACAGCACCGGCCGCAAAACCCCTGCCATCCGTGAGGCCATTGCCGCCGCCACTGCTGCCGCCCGTGAGGCGGACAACGGCGAGCACCCCGCAGCCGTTGCGGCGGCCCGGGCCATCGCCACCGCCGCCGCCATCCCCCAGACGCCTACCAACGCCCTGGGCTACACCTTCTACGCCGCCGCGGCTTACGCCTACAGCAGCGCCGGCCCCGATCAGAAGCAGGCGGTTTACGATTCCCTGGCTTCCCGGGAGCTGCGCCAGATGCTGCTGGCCCTGCAGCGGATAGCGGTGGAAGGGGTAGCCGATCCGGTGACCGTTACCTGGAACTGCTGACCCGAAGCGGTGCAGCATCCGATACAATTCGTCATAATACGGCAAAGTATCCCGTCCGTTTCACGCAGTGCTCCGATCGGCCGGACTTCCCCGCCGGAATAAAATACGAATCGTTGTATTTTATCCACCTGTTCCCCATAGTTTTCCACATGGACCCGGTCTGGCGGCACAGAATTCGCCCCAATGGCAGCGTTCTTTCCCGGAAAAGCAGGATACTTTTTGTCGAAACGGCAGAAAATATCACTTATCATATTTGTCCTTTGTTTTTGAAAACAGACTTTTTATATTTCGTTTCTCTTTTCCCGGCAAAAGCAAATCCTAATTGTCGAAACAGATAAAATCGTACATCGTGTAATTTTACTTTCCGGAAATCAAAGTCCGGAAGGCTTTAGCTCCAAAGGGTGTTGTTATGAAATTTTTCCATCTGTCCGACCTGCACATCGGCAAGCGGCTCTGCGAGGTCAGCCTGGGGGAGGATCAGCGCTTTCTGCTGCGTCAGATTCTGACTCTCTGCGAGACCCACCGGCCGGACGCCCTGGTCATCGCCGGTGACATCTACGACAAAACCGTCCCCCCTGCCGAGTCGGTGGGGATTCTGGACGAATTTCTCACCGGTTCGGCGGAGCTGGGCATTCCGGTGCTGCTGATCAGCGGCAACCACGACTCCCCCGAGCGGCTGGACTACGGCTCCCGGCTGCTGGAGGCCCGGGGCATCTATCTGGAGGGCATTTTCCGGGGTGCGCCCCGGCGGGTGATGCTGGAGGACGCCTTCGGCCCGGTGGATTTCTGGCTGCTGCCCTTTGTAAAGGGCGCGTCGGCCCGGCCCTTCTTCCCCGATCGGGAGATCAAAAACGAACAGGACGCCGTGCAGGCGGCCCTGTCAGCCATCGCTCCCGACCCTGCCCGGCGGAACGTGCTGGTGGCCCATCAGTTTGTCACCGGCAGCGGTGCGCCCTTCCGCTCCGATTCGGAAACGGTCAGCGTGGGCGGCAGCGACAATGTGGATGTATCCCTGTTTGACGTCTTTGACTATGTGGCGCTGGGCCATCTGCACCTTCCCCAGCAGGTGGGCCGTGAGACGGTGCGCTACTGCGGTTCGCCGCTGAAATACTCCTTTTCCGAGTGGAAGATCCCCAAGTCGGTGACCATGGTGGAGCTGAAGGAGAAGGGCGATGTGGAGATTTCTCAGCTGCCTCTGACGCCGCTGCGGGATCTGCGGCAGATCGAAGGGCCGCTGGAGCAGCTGCTGGATCCCGGCGTGGTATCGGCTGCCGACCCCATGGACTATCTGCGGGTGATTCTCACCGACGGAGAAGAGCAGCTGGATCCGCTGGAGCGGCTGCGGCAGTGCTACCCCAACCTCCTGCGGCTGGATTTCCGCCGCCGGGGAGAAGCGCCCGGCCTGAGCGGAGACGCCGCCCCTGCCCGTCCCCTGCCCGAGCTGTTTGCGGACTTCTACGAGATGCAGCAGGGCGCTTCGCTGGAGGGAGAGAAAAAGCGTCTGGCTGAGAAGGTGTTTGAGGAGACGGCGGAGGAAAACTGAAAGGAAAAGTCCCGTCCCGATGAGGGCGGGACTCAGACTGTCGAAAAAGTTACTGCCAATTGGCAATTTGCACAAACAAGCACTTACTTTCGATTGGTTGCCAAGGCATTTAAAGTTTTACTCGATTTTTTTCAAAAAATCGCAGGTCCAGGGCGGCGCCCTGGTCGCCCTCCGCAGAGGGCGAAATCTCTTATATGCTTATAAAAGCTCAGGAAAGCTCGAGAACCCTAGCTAGGGGTTCTCGTATGGATGGGGCCGGCTCGATGCCGGTTCCATCCATTTTTTCACGCTGTCTCTTCGTTTGTGCAACTTTTTCTTGCAAACCACTTTTTCGACAGCCTGCAGCAAAACCGGCCGCTTGCTTCAGCGGCCGGTTTTGCTTTTGCCTGAAACTCAGACCTTCGCCCAGATGGCCTTCGCCATGGCCAGACTGATCTCGGTGCCCTGCTCACAGAGCTCCATGCCCTCAAACTCCAGCGAGATGTAGCCGTCAAAGCCGGAGTGCTTGATGATCCGCAGAATCTCCCAGATGTCAACATCGCCCTGACCCAGAATCGAGCCCCGGAGCATCTTTCCGCCCATGGTCTCGAACCAGCTGCCGTTGTTGCAGTTGAACATCTCGGTCTGGTCGGGCAGCAGCTCCTTCTTGCGGATGTAAAAGTCCTTCAGGTGGATCATCTCAGCCAGCGGCAGGCAGCGCTTGACGGCAGCCACCGGATCCTCGTCCACGCAGAGGAAGTTGCCCACGTCCACCGTCATCTTCAGGTTGGGCCGGTCGATGGCTTCGATGAGCCGCAGCACCCGGTCGGAGCCGTTGATGAAGAAGCCGTGGTTCTCCATGACGATGGTGATGCCCTTCTCGGCGGCGTAGTCGCAGAGCAGCGCGCCGTTCCGGACCATCTGGGGGAACTCTTTGTTGAAGTTGTAGATGGTGTTGGTGGAGAAGGGACGGCGGAAGGAGGCCACGTCAAACCGCATCCGGGTCAGACCCAGCAGCTGCGCAGCGTCGATATGCCGCTTGACCCGCTCGATCTCTTTGGCTTCCTCAGCGGGGTCGGTCTTGAGCAGGTCGGCGTTGACCGAATAAGTGGAAATCTCGATGCCGGCGGACTGGCACTTCTCCCGCACATGGTCGATGAGGGCGAGATCCAGCGTCTGCTCGGGGGTGACAAAGGCCAGATGGAAGGGGACGAACTCGATGTGCTCGCAGCCGTGGGCCACAGCATAATCGATGACGTCGTCGATGGACATGCGTCCGGCCTCCATGGCGGGATCCAGACAGTAACAGCTCATTCCGAATTTCATAACAGGTACCTCCGTTTATTGATTGTTTATTTTCTCGGCAAGCTCGGTGAGATAGAGCCACCGTTCTTCCTTCTCTGACAGAGCAGCCTCCAGCGTTTCCTTTTCCTCCAGCAGCTGCTGCAGCCGCTCAAAATCGCTGCTGGACGCCTCGATCTCCCGCTCCTTTCCGGCGATCTGCTCCTCCAGGGCGGCGATATCATCGTCAATGGTTTCGTATTCCCGCTGCTCCTTAAAGGTGAACTTCAGCTTTTTGGGCTGTTCACTGCGGGGCGCTTTGGGTTTTGCGGCTTTGGAGACACGGGGCACTTCCTCGTCCTCCAGCTGCAGCAGATAGTCGGAGTAGCCGCCCAGGAAGACCTGCACGTTCCCCTCTCCGTCCAGCCGGAAGATGTGGTCGGCCACCTTGTCCAGAAAATACCGGTCGTGCGCCACGGCGATGACCGCCCCCTGAAAGCTCTCGAGGAACTGCTCCAGAATCATCAGGGTCTGGATGTCCAGATCGTTGGTGGGCTCGTCCAGCAGCAGGATATTGGGCGCTTCGATGAGAATCCGCAGCAGGAAGAGCCTGCGCCGCTCGCCGCCGGAGAGCCGTCCGATCTGCTGATAATGGCAGTCGGAGGGAAAGAGAAACTGCTCCAGCATCTGGGCGGCGGAGAGCCGTCCTTCGGTGGTTTCCACATACTCGCCGTGCTCCCGGATATAATCGATAACCCGCATGGAGGGATCCATCTCCTCCCCCTCCTGAGAGAAGAAGCCGACCTTCACGGTCTCCCCCACGATGACCTCGCCGCTGTCGGGGGTCAGCCGCCCGGCGATGATGGACAGCAGGGTGGATTTGCCGCAGCCGTTTTTGCCCACGATGCCGATGCGGGCGCGGCGCTGGAAATTGTAGCTGAAATCCCGGATCAGCGCTTTGCCGTCGTAGGCTTTGGAGATATGATCCAGCTCGATGGTCTTTCTGCCCAGACGGCTGGCCACCGAACCCAGGGCCAGCTCCTCGGAGCGGGCCTCGGCCTCCCGGGCCTGCAGCTCCTTCAGCCGGTCGATGCGGTACTGGCTCTTGGTGCCCCGGGCCTTGGGTCCCTGATGAATCCAGTCCAGCTCCCGTTTGACCAGCGCCTGCCGCTTGCGTTCGCTGGCGGCGGCCATCTCCTCCCGCTGGGCCTTCAGCTCGAGGAATTTGCTGAAATTGGCGGTGTAGCTGTACAGGCTCCCCCGATCCAGCTCCAGAATCCGGTTGGTGACCCGGTCGAGGAAGTACCGGTCGTGGGTGACCATCAGCAGCGCGCCCCGGAACTGGATCAGATACTGCTCCAGCCAGGAGATCATCTCGTTGTCCAAATGGTTGGTGGGCTCGTCCAGAATCAGCAGGTCGCAGGGGTGAATCAGAGCCCCTGCCATGGCCACCCGTTTTTTCTGCCCGCCGGAGAGCTGCCCCACCGGCTGCTGCAGATCCTGCAGACCCAGCCGGGTGAGAATCGCTTTGGCCTCATACTCCTGGGTTTCCCGATCCTTCTGGGAAATCCCCAGAAAGACCTGCTCCAGCACCGGCAGATCCTTCTGGAAGACCGGATTCTGGGGCAGATACCCCACCCGGACACCGCCGGGAATGGTCAGCACGCCGCCGTCCGGCGTTTCGGCTCCCGCCAGAATCTTCAAAAGGGTGGATTTGCCGGTTCCGTTGACGCCGATAAGACCGGCCTTGTCCTTTTCATCCAGCAGCAGGGATACATCCCGCAGCAGAATTTTTTCACTGTAGCTTTTGGTCAGATGTTCGGCTGAAAGTACAAACAAACGAAAACCTCCGATTTAATTTTGAATCAGCTTATGCCGGTACCACTTGTCTCCCCGCATTCTCCACAGGAAGATGGCGCCCCGGACAAACCACTCCAGACACATGGCCAGCCAGATACCCTCGATGCCGATTTTCAGCGTGATGGCGAAGAGATAGCCCAGCACCACCCGGATCAGCCACATGCAGCTGAGGGAGACCAGCGAGGTGAATTTGGCGTCTCCGGCGGCCCGCAGTCCCGACGGAACGATGAAGGCCCAAGCCCAGGAAAGGGGCTCCAGCGCCAGCAGAATGGCCATGCAGTTGAGGATATGTCCGGTGATCGCGTCGGAAACGTGGTAGATGGAAATCAGAGCGGGCAGCATCGGATAAACCAGCAGCCCCAGCAAGGCGTGGATGGCGCAGGCCGCCAGGCACAGAGCCTTCAGCAGCCGCTTGCCCTCGTCCGGCCGTCCGGCGCCGACACAGTAGCCCACCACCGTCACCACCAGCACATTGATCGAGTTGGCGGGCGCCATCAGCAGGGCAAACAGACTGTTGCTGACGGCGTTGGCGGTCATATTGACGGTGCCCAGCGAGACCACGAAGGTCTGGGTGACGATTTTGCCGCCGTGGAAAAAGACCTGCTCCAGCGCGGTGGGAAGGCCGATGTACAGGATGCTCTTCTGCAGCGCCAGATCCAGATGAAGGAAGCTTTTGGGACGAATCTCCAGATCCCGCCGCTTGTGAATCAGATAGAGCAGGGCCAGCAGACCGATGACCGTCCGGCAGAAGACCAGCGAGATGCCGCTGCCCAGCACCCCCAGCTTACAGAGGTTGATCAGCACGAAGTTGCCGGCCAGAAAGACGGCGTTGAGCAGGATGGACAGCACCATGGAGGAGCGGGTGTCGCCGCTGCCCCGCAGAGCGCCCACCGACGACTGAAACAGGGCATAGAAGGGATAGGACAGGGCGCAGCAGATCAGATAGGTGCGGCCATACTCCAGCACCAGCGCCTCCGCCTCGCCGAACAGCACACCAATGATCTGCCCCGAGAAGAGAATCAGCACCAGTGCCACCACCGCCGCCAGCGAAACGGCGGACAGAATCGCCTGAGAGGCGGCCCGTCCGGCGGCTTTATGATCCCGATGGCCGATGTATTGAGCCACTACCACCGTGCCGCCGGTGGCGATAGCGATATAGAAGTTGGTGAAGAACTGGTTGACCGACTCCACCATGTTGACCGCCGCCACAGCGGCCTCGCCGGAGGAGCTGACCATGGACGAGCTGAGCACGCTCATGACCGAAACCATGACCGTGTCAAAGAGAATGGGCAGAAACAGCGCCAGAATGCGCCGGAAGCTGATGATCTCACTGCCCAGACGGCGCTCCAGAAAACCGGATATTCTTGCTGTAGACAAAATAAAGGCCTCCCGTCCCCGCCGCTGCAGACGCGGCATGTTCGCCTTCTATTTTAATGCTTTTTCCGGCAATTGTCCATAGTTTCAGCGATTTTTATGGCCGAGGGACAAAATATGGCGGGAAATGAGAAAAACGGAAGCCGCGCCGAAGCGCAGCTCCCGTCAGCGTGTCGATAAAGTGTGATGAACAGAAAAAGTATGACACGCAGTGAATAGTGAAGAGTGAAAAGTGAAGAGTTTTGGAAAACCGCTCCCTGCGGTCGCTCAAAAATTGGCAATACCGATATGCCGAGCGTCAGAGTAAGCGCAAAAGTTACCGGTTCTGTCAATCTTTAAGGGGAGTAACCTCTTTGCAAATGATTCACGTAAACCTGTATCTTTACGCCATCAGATCGCAGACCGCGTTGGTGAAGGCCACCGGATCCTCAATGGGCAGGCCCTCGATGAGCAGCGCCTGATTGTACAGCAGCTCAGCGTAGGACTTGAGCTTCTCGGGATCCTCCGCGAAGAGGGCGGTCAGCCGGGCGAAGATGGGATGCTCGGGGTTGATCTCCAGCACCCGCTGCGCCTGCACCTTCTGGCCGTCCGGCACGGCGCCGGGCATGCCGTTGAGCACCTTCTCCATCTCGATGGACAGGCCGCCGTCAGCGGACAGGCAGATGGGATGGCTCTTGAGCCGGGAGGACAGCCGCACATCGGTGACCCTGTCGCCCAGAGCGTCCTTCATGAACCGGAACAGCTCCTTGTTCTCCTCGTTCTTCTTCTGGATCTCCTCGTTCTCCTGAGGCTCCTCCAGCCCCAGATCCTTGTCGGACACCGAGCGGAATTCCTTCTCGGAATAGTTCATCATCATCTTCAGGCAGAATTCATCCACATCATCGGTCAGATAGAGGATCTCGTAGCCCATCTCCTTCAGCCGCTCGGTCTGGGGCAGCCGGTCGATGTGAGCGGTGGTGTCGCCGCAGGCGTAGTAGATGAACTTCTGATCCTCCTTCATGCGGGAGACATATTCCTCCAGCGTGACCAGCTTCTGCTCAGTGGAAGAGTAAAACATCAGCAGATCCTGGAGCAGCTCCTTATGAGCGCCGTATTCGCTGTAGACGCCGTACTTCAGCTGCAGGCCGAAGTTCTTGTAGAAGGCCTCGTACTTCTCCCGGTCGTTCTTCAGCATGGACAGCAGCTCGCTCTTGATCTTCTTCTCCAGACGGCCGGCGATGAGCTTCAGCTGGCGGTCGTGCTGCAGCATCTCACGAGAGATGTTCAGGGACAGATCCTGCGAGTCTACCAGACCCTTGACAAAGCTGAAGTAATCGGGCAGCAGGTCGGCGCATTTGTCCATGATCAGCACGCCGCTGGCGTACAGCTGCAGGCCCTTCTCGTAGTCCCGGGAATAGAAGTCATAGGGGGTTCTGGCGGGAATGAACAGCAGGGCGTTGTAGGTGGAAGCGCCCTCGGTGCTGCTGTGGATGACCTTCAGGGGCGCTTCGTAGTCGAAGAACTTCTCCCGGTAGAAGCTGTTGTAGTCCTCATCGGTGAGCTCGCTCTTGTTCTTCTTCCAGATGGGCACCATGCTGTTGAGGGTTACATCCTCGGTGTAGGATTCGTACTCGGCGGGGGTTTCCTCGGTGCCGGTGCCCTCCTTCAGGCGGCTGCGCTCCATCATCATTTTGATGGGGTAACGGATATAGTCGGAGTATTTCTTGACCAGCTGCTGCAGACGGTAGCTCTCCAGGAACTCGTCGTAGTTTTCCTCCTCGCTGCTTTCCTTCAGCTGCAGGATGATGTCAGTGCCGTGAGAGGCCTTGGTGTCTTCGGTGATGGTGTAGCCGTCGGCACCGTCGGATTCCCAGCGCCAGGCCTTCTCCGAGCCGAAGGGACGGCTGATAACCGTCACATGGCTGCTGACCATGAAGGCGGAGTAGAAGCCCACGCCGAACTGGCCGATGATGTCGATATCCTCCTTGGACTCGTTGTCCTTCTTGAAGGCCAGGGAGCCGCTCTGGGCGATGGTGCCCAGGTTGTTCTCCAGCTCCTCGTCGCTCATGCCGCAGCCGTTGTCCGAGATGGTCAGGGTGCGGTTTTCCTTGTCGACGGTCAGGCGGATGCAGAAATCGTCCCGGTTCATGCCCACCGTTTCATCGGTGAGGGAACGGTAGTACAGCTTGTCGATGGCATCGCTGGCGTTGGAAATCAGCTCCCGCAGGAAAATCTCCCGATGGGTGTAGATGGAGTTGATCATCATATCCAGCAAACGCCTGGATTCCGCCTTGAATTCTTTTTTGGCCATGTGGCATGCTTCCTTTCAATCTTTGTCTGCGGCTGAAGCCGGTCATATACGATTAGTTTAGCACTCGTTTATCTTGAGTGCTAATATAGCATACCTCTTTTTCCCGTAAAAATCAAGTGTTTTTCTGAAATTTAACAGCTTCTTAAAATTTGGTCGGCGGCGGCGCGCTATAATGGAGAGCGAAAGGATGATGAAGATGAGTCTGCCCAAGGATCCGGCCATGCTGCTGAGCGTGGTCAATACAAAGCTGCGGGATTTCTACCCCAGCCTGGACGAGCTCTGCCGGAGTGAGGACGTCAGCCGCAGCGAGCTGGAGCAAGCCCTTGCTTCCCTGCGGTATGTCTACCGGGAAGAGCGGAACCAGTTTGTACGCCAGAATTGAGCGAAGAGGTAATCGTAAACCGTTAAAGTGAATCGGGGCTGCGCCCCCTGAATATTGAAAAAGGAGGAGTACATCATGGCATCCTACATAATCCACGGACGCAATCTTACTCTCTCAGGCGACCCCTCCGCATGTACCTACGCTGTGGAAATCGCCGGCAGCGTGTGGCAGATGTCCGAACGCCCGTACGTCCGGTTCAGCGACGGCACTGCCCTTCCCTTTCCCGAGCCTGAAAGCGAAGGCATCTGCAAAACCGGAACCACGGAAGGAATCGCCGCTGTCTATTCGGATTTCGGCTCCCACCGTCTGATCATCCGCACCAAAGCAGAAATAGAAGTTCTTACCGACGACGTATATTTCACTCTTCAGGCGGAAGGAGACAGCCGCTGCGAAATTGCGCATATCAGTTTCCCCGCGCCCTTCGATTTCGGTACCGCATACGGCGATAAACCGGACCTCACCGACGACAACCTGCCGGAATCCTACACCGTACTTTCCCGGATGCAGGGTACGCTTGTCCCGGCAGGTACGCAGATTCGCCTTGCCGGAGGACAGGTATTTGAACGGGACGGTTATATGCCCATCTTCGGTCAGGTCCGCAAAAATACGGGCTATCTTGCCATATACGACACCCCTTACGACGTAAAATACGAGCTGCGCTATCAAAACGGCGGAGAAAAGGCTGCACCGCTGTGGATTCCCTCGCTCGGTTTCATGGCGTACCCGCGTAAAATGCTGTACCGTTTCATGGAAAACTGCAGCTACAACGATTTTGCGTCCTCCTACCGTACCTATGTCAGACAGCGCGGACGGCTTGTAACCCTGCGGGAAAAAATTGCCCGGAATCCGAAGGTGGAAAAGCTGCCCGGCTGTCCGGTGATTCATTGCGGCATCGCCACCCATGTTTCGCCCGAATCCGACTATTATAGACCCGATGATCCGGACTTCAACGACAGCTGCGTCCCGTTCCATACCCGGGCGGAACAGATTCGCCAGCTGCACCGCAAAGGAGTCCGGAAAGCCTATACGCATTTTGACGGCTGGGGCAATCACGGCTACGACAATCTGCATCCCGATCCGTTTCCGCCCCATGAAGCCGCAGGCGGAGCTGAAGGAATGAGGGAGCTTGCGGACACGACGACAGGCTGCGGATTCATTTTCGGAATTCATGACCAATACCGCGATTACTACTACGACGCGCCATCCTTTTCCTTTGATAGCGCCATCACAAACCCGGACGGTTCGCATCCGTTCTGCTCGATCTGGTACGGCGGAAAGCACTCCTGGCTCTGCTCATCCGTGGCACGCGATTATGTACGCCGGAATTATGCGGTCTTTGAAGCCCTCGGAATCGGTGTGGAAGCGGCATATCTGGACGTCTTTTCCGTAGTCAGCCTGGACGAATGCTTCAATCCCGCTCATCCGGCGACCCGTGAACAGTGCGCAGCCTACCGCAGAGAATGTCTCGACCATCTGACCTCCCGCGGGATCATTCCAAGCTCGGAAGAGGTTCTCGACTGCATCCTGCCATCCCAGATTCTCTGCCACCATGCGCCGTACTTCACTTCAAATCTCGGGGCAAACGATGCCGAAGCAGTGGGAATTCCGATCCCGCTTCTGAATCTGGTTTATCACGACTGCGTGGTTGTCCCGTGGATCGGACGTAAGAATCAGCGGGGCGGCTGGGGTATTCCGGCCAGCGACAGCGCGTATGCTCATGCATGGCTCAACGGCGGACCGCTGTACCTCTCCATCACTGCGGATGATGCGGAAATCGCGGAAGTCACGGAAGTATGCGAAAACGCGGAAAAACTTGCTCTCCAGCCCATGCTCCGTCATGAATTCCTTACACCCGACCGCCGGATCCAGCGTACCGTTTTCGCCGACGGCACCACCGTGACCGTAAATTTCGACACAGACGAGGTTCAGGTTCAATAAGGATATGCGCCGGCAAAACTTTTTTGACTTGGCAGCCCATTGAAAGTGAGCTGCCTGTTTGTGCAAACCGTCAATCAGCAGCGGCTTTATTGACACGCAAAAGCCCGCTCCCCTGTTCCGGGGAGCGGGCTTGTCCATTCTGAGGATATTAACCGCGGACTCTTTCCAGCAGCTTGTTGATCCGGTGCACGGGATCCAGCAGGTTGCTGATGGACTGATCGTGGTTGAGGGTATCGATGATATAGGCGATATACTTGGACATATCCACCGAACGATACCATTCCCGGGAGAGCAGCTCGGGGGTCTGGTAGATCAGGTTGGTGGTGAAGACCTTGGTGATGCTGCCGTTTGCATAGGCGGCATCGAACTTGTCCAGTCCTTCCACAAACAGGCCGAAGCTGGCGCAGACGAAGATCCGGCGGGCGCCTCTCTTCTTCAGCTGGTCGGCAATATCCAGCACCGACTCGCCGGAGGAGATCATGTCGTCGACGATGATCAGATCCTTGCCCTCGACGCTGTCGCCCAGGAATTCATGGGCCACGATGGGGTTCTTGCCGTTGACCACCACCGAGTAGTCCCGGCGCTTGTAGAACATGCCCAGATCCACGCCCAGCACCGACGAATAGTACATGCAGCGGGACATGCCGCCCTCGTCGGGAGAGATGATCATGATGTGGTTCTTGTCGATCTTCAGATCAGGCACCGTGTTGATCATGGCCTTCAGGAACTGATAGGTGGGCGCCACGTTCTCAAAGCCCTTCAGGGGGATGGCATTCTGCACCCGGGCGTCGTGAGCGTCGAAGGTGATCAGGTTGTCCACACCCATGTTGACCAGCTCCTGCAGGCAGAGGGCGCAGTCCAGAGACTCTCTGGAGGTGCGCTTGTGCTGCCGGCCCTCGTAGAGCATGGGCATGATGACGCTGATCCGTCTGGCCTTGCCGCTGGCGGAAGCGATGATGCGCTTCAGGTCCTGATAGTGGTCATCGGGGCTCATGGGAACGGTCTGACCGTACATCTTGTAGGTCACGCCGTAGTTGAAGCAGTCCACAAGGATGTACAGGTCATGACCTCTGACAGACTGCTTGATGGTGCCCTTGGCTTCGCCGGTGCCGAAACGGGGGCAATCGGTCCGGATCTGGTAGGTGTCCCGGCAGTAGCCGATGAAATCTCCGTCGCTCATCAGCTCTCCATGCCGCTGGGATCTCCAGTCGGACAGATAGCGGTCCACCTTGCCGATCAGCTCTTCGCATCCCTTCATGCCGACGATGCTCAGAGGGCCAACAGGAATTGAAACCTCATGAATAGAATCCATACGCGCAAACTCCTCCTGTTTCTATGTTCTCAAAACGGACATATTACAGATATATTATATCTGCTTAACACAAAGATTGCAAACTTTTCAGCGGACAATCTCATGTGGAAATCCCTGGAATATTTGTGAAGTTTACCGAAACAGGTCGATGGATGGCGAAAAAAGGCCCTTCGGAGTGCTTTTCTCCGAAGGGCCTTGGAAAATGAGCGAAGCTGTCAGACCTCGCCTTCATGAATCTGCGCGTCAAACCGCACCTTGCTGATGAAATTGTACAGCAGCGCCATCCGGTTCCAGGTTTCGGCGTTGATGACGCCGGTGACCGGCAGACCGGCCTTCCGCTGGAGCGCCTGCACCGCCTGCTCGGTGTCGGGGCCGAAGCTGCCGGTTTGCTCGGCGGCGGGGACGTTGCGGTCTTTTTCGGACAGGAACCGGAGCAGCAGCTGCATGCCCAGCACCAGATTGCCGGATGCGCCCCTGCCCAGCAGAAAATCCGCCGACGGGAACAGATCCAGCAGCGCCGGAGCGGCAAAGCGGGCGTTCGCCTTCCGATAGGCCCGGCTCACCGCCTCCCAGGCGGCAAAGTTCAGCTCTCCGTCTGCCGGCAGACCGGCCTGCTGCTGAACCCGGGCCACGGCCTGACGGGTCGGATCGTCGTATACGCCGGTCATCTGCAGCGGCGGACTGCCGTCCTCCCGGAAGATCTGCCGCAGATAGGTCTGCAGCTCCCGGATCAGTCCGAACGAATCGATGGTCTGGGTCATAAGCTGCCTCCTTCCCTGCCGGAGGCGCTCTGATACTGCCCCCGCTGCCGGCTGTAGCCGGACAGAATATCGCCGTAGGTTCCGGCGATGGCGTCCCAGGTGGCGGGGCCCACGATGCCGTCCGGCGTCAGGTTGTTCTCATTCTGGAAGATGCGCACCGCGTTGCGGGTTTCATCCCCGAAGTAGCCGGTAGCGGCCACCGCCGGAATGGACGGAAACTCCCGGGAAATGACGGTCAGATAGCTTTGCAGCGCCGCCACATCGCTGCCCCGGCTGCCGTAGGACAGGGGCGAACCGGGATAGGCCAGGGGCGGCTCCTCGCCCAGCTGGCTCGGGGGCAGGCTGGCCAGCACGCCCCGGTAATAGCGCAGAATGGCGTTCCAGGTGCTTTCCCCCACCACGCCGTCGGGGCTGAGTCCGGCGTACCGCTGGAAGGCCTTGACGGCTTCCTCGGTTTCCGGGCCGAAGATGCCGTCCACCGAAATCACCGGCAGCTCCGGGATATACTGTCCCAGCACTGCGAGTCGGTACTGCAGCAGCCGGACGCCGCTCCCCTGCTCCCCCAGCTTCAGCACCTGCGGGAACAGCAGGCTCAGCTCGGACAGGGACATCCCCTCCGAATCTAGCTCCGCCAGCCGCCGAACCGAATTGTAGATGTACAGCATCCGGTTCCAGGTGGAGGGGCCCACGATGCCGTCCGGGGTCAGTTGGAAAATCTGCTGGAATTTGCGCACCGCCTGCCCGGTCTGCTCGCCGTAAACGCCGTCCACCGGATTGATCTTGGGAATGGCGGGATAGTTGCGGGAGATCCGGTTGAGCATCAACTGCAGCTGCCGCACCGCCGCGCTCCGGACGCCCGGCTCCAGCGGATAGCCGGGGTAGGTGCGGTTTCCGCTGTACTGGATGGGGGCGTTCTCCACCAGCTCGATGTCGTTTCCGTAGTAATACTGCAGAATCTCAAAGGGGCTCAGCCCCCTTTCAGCCAGACCCACCGTTCCCCACTGGGACAGGCCGTCGCAGGTGACGGTGGTGCCGTTGCAGAACTGAGCAAACAGCGGCTCCACCTTGCCTTCCCGGCGGATCTAATCATCGAACAGCTCATCCACCAGCGTGCTGATGTTGTCGAAGATGTCCCGGCCGTAGACGAAGGCCTGGTCGTACTGAGTAGAATTGGTGATGTCAAAATCATAGCCCTGGCTGGGGTACCAGGAGGTATAGAGCCGGTTGAGGGCGAAGGTCACGATGGCCGTGATATTGGCTCGCAGGGCATTTTCCGGCCAGGTGGGATAGATCTCGCTGGACGCCACGGTTTTGATATAATCCGGAAAGGACACCGTCACATTGCGGGCGTTGCTGGCCGGCGGCCCCAGGTGCACGGTGATATACTGGGGAATATAGGGAATTCCGGGCATGAAAGCACCTCCTTTTTACCGGTCACAAATCGTCCGGTTCCCGCTCGACGACGATCATGCTGCGGGAGCCGTCCGCCTGCTCCGGCAGCGGAATCATCTCCACCGGCTGCACCGTACTGACGCCGGCAAAAACTGGCACCCCCCGGAACTCGGCGGTGTAAAAGCCGTCCTTGGCCGCCTGAATGGTGTAGGTGGCGTAGGGCTGCGGATGGCCCGGCTCCTCCGACAGGCTGGCAGCGGGAGCCGGCAGCGGAATGGACGGCGTGTTGCCGCTTTCGTCGGTCAGCCCCGTCCACTGCAGGGTGGGCTGCCCCTGTATCTGTCGACTGATGATCACCAGCGCTCCTCCCACCGGCAGAGCCTCCCGGGCGGTAAAGGTGCGTACCACCATCATGGCGGTGCCGGTGTCCCTCTCCTCCCGGTCGGGAAGGACAGCGGGCTGCTGCTCTGCCGGAACAGCAGGCTTTGGGGGCTGCACCGGCTCCGGTATCCGGGGAATGGTCTGCTTCTGCTGCACGAGAACCGCCTGCGGCTTTTGCTTCGGCATGGCGGAAAGGGACTGCTTCTGCTGGACGGGGATCGCCCGGGGCTGCTCTGCGGGCGGATCGGGACGGACCTGTCTGGCATAGCGCAGCATATCCTGCCGGTAGCGCTCTTTCATCTCTTCAAAGGTTTCCATGGCCTGCTCCATCTCTCGGCGGCGGTCTTCGGAAGCTGCCGGGGCTCCGCAGCCGCCGGTGCGGCGTCCGCGCCCTTGGGCGCAGGGGCAGCTACCTTTCAGAAAAGGATACGTTCCGTCACGGGAGAATATGCAGGAGAGCCTTTTTTGGTGCAAAAGAAAATCCCCCCGCCGGAGCGGAGGGACAGCGTGTTGATAAAGCACCTCAAGTGTCACTCACCTAAAGAAGGAAATTGATACGCACCTACGCCGTGGAGACTTACTCATCCGCAAGAATGGCGTCCGCCCGCAGGCGGCGCGGCCGTCGTCTTGGCCGCGAGACATTCTTGCAGCTTTCGCGTGAGCGAAAGCGTTAGCAGCTGCTTCTCCGGTAGGTGCGGTTGGTCTCCAGCATCCAGTCGGTATCGATCTGGCGCAGGGCGTCTTCGGTGAGCCGGAAGGTCCAGTTTCCGTTCGGCACGCCGGGAGTGTTCATGCGGGTGTCGCTGCCGTAGCCGCAGAGATCCTGCACG
>JAQXNQ010000307.1 GCA_029098085.1 Oscillospiraceae bacterium | reverse complement strand
GTCCGGGAAAGCGGCTACATTCCCAACCAGAACGCCCGGCTGCTGCGGATGGGAGAAGAGAGCGGCAGCCTGCCCAGCCGCAGCCTTTGCTGCATTTTCGCCCGGTCAGATGAGATGATGAACGACCCCTTTTTCTCCCGCATCGCCCGGGCGCTGGAGCAGGAAGCCTTTCAGCGGGGATACATCGTCCGCTACTCCCTGTCCGCCCGGCGGCTGGACACCGCCGCCATGGAGATGGTCAGCGCCTACCCGGTGGACGGGGCGGTGGTGCTGGGGCGGCTGGATCAGCAGCTGATGCGGTTCCTGCGCGCCCACTACCACCATGTGGTGGCTACCGGCCTGAACCCCATCGAGTCGGACTACGACCAGATCGTCTGCAGCGGCTATCAGGCTGCCCGGGCCGCCGTGGAGCACCTGTTTTCCCTGGGGCACCGGCAGATCGCCTATCTGGGCGAGGTGGACAACGAGGCACGTTTCCGGGGCTATTACGACGCTTTGAAGGAGCGGCGGATCGTCCCCGACCGCAGCCTGATTCTGGAAGCGCCCCTGACCGCCTCCGGCGGCTATGAGGGCGGACGGCGGCTGCTGGAGCTGCCCCGGCCGGTGACGGCGGTCTTCTGCGCCAACGACCAGACCGCCATCGGCGCGGTCAAGGCCCTGCGGGAGAAGAGCGTTTCCATTCCGGGGCAGCTGTCGGTCATCGGCATTGATGACATCGAGATGTCCCGCTACATCACCCCCATGCTCACCACCATCCACATTCCCGCCGAGGAAATGGGCCGTCAGACCGCCCGCACCCTCATCGAGCGGATCGAGGGACGCCGCCGTCTGCCGGTGCGGATCGAAGTCCCCTTCCGGCTGGTGAGGAGGGAGAGCGCGGCTGCGGCGCCGCGCAGTGAAGAGTGAATAGTGAGCGGAAGGTATGCCGTCTGAAAGTGGGGCAGAGCCTGACGGAAAGGCCAACTATATCACTTTTCACTATCGTGAAGCACTTGCGCAAAATCAGCGTACTCTCCGACGAATCCCGCCAGCTATTCAAGGCGCGCAGCGCCGATTTACCATAACTATTCACTCTTCACTATTCACTATTCACTAAAGAAAGGATGTTTCTCATGCTCAAAAACCGAAAAATCGTCCTCATCATGACCGATTCCCAGCGGTGGGATATGGTCAGCTGCTATCGGGAGACCGGTCTGCAGACGCCGAACCTCGACCGTCTGGCCGCGGAAGGTGTCCGCTGTGAGCGGGCCTACACCACCCAGCCGGTCTGCCAGCCCGCCCGGGCCGGTATTTTCACCGGCCAGTATCCCCATTCGGTGAACGGCTGGACCAACAGCTACGGCATCTCCGACACGGCCCATTCGGTGGGTGAGCGGCTTTCACTGGACGGCGTCCACACCGCCTATATCGGAAAATGGCACCTGGACGGCGGCGATTACTTCGGCCTGGGCAAGTGCCCCAAGGGCTGGGATCCCGCTTATTGGTATGATATGAAGTGCTATCTGGAGGAGCTGACCGAGGAGGAGCGGGTCATGTCCCGGCAGGCTTCGCTGATGAAGACCATGGATTTCTCCCGGGATTTCCTCTACGGCCACCGGGTCACCAACCGGGCCGTGGATTTTCTGGAGAAGTATCATGAGGACGATTTCCTGCTGGTGGTGTCCTATGACGAGCCCCACGGCCCCTCCCTCTGCCCGCCGCCCTACTCCAAGATGTATCAGGATTTCTGCTTCCCCAAGAGCGAAAACGTCTGGGACACCATGGAGGGCAAGCCGGAGCACCAGAAGGTCTGGGGAGCCCGCAATATGGGCCTGGACAAGGACGCGGTGGAGCTTCGTTCTCCCTGGCTGTTCGGCTGCAACAGCTATGTGGATGAAGAGATCGGCCGGGTGATGGACGCCGTCGACCGGTACGCCCCCGACGCCATTGTCCTGTATACCTCCGACCACGGCGGCATGATGATGTCCCACAACCTTTACGCCAAAGGGCCCTGCACCTACGACGAAATCACCCGGATCCCCTTCATTGTCAAGGGCCCCGGCATCCCCAAGGGCGCGGTGGATCATAACCCCGTCTCCCACATCAACATCACTCCCACCATCCTCGAGCTGATGGGCGCGAAGCTGCCTCCGGTGCTGGAAGGAAAGAGTATGGCAGCCGAGCTGGAAAACCCGGAAATTCGCACCAACGACTATGTGTTCATTGAATTTGGACGGTACGATGTGGATCACGACGGCTTCGGCGGCTTCCAGCCCCTGCGGGCGGTGTTCGACGGCCGGTACAAGTTGACGGTCAACCTGCTGACCAGCGATGAGCTGTATGATCTGGAGACTGACCCCGGCGAGATGGTGAACCTCATTGACGATCCCGCTCACGCCGCCATCCGGGACAAACTCCACGATGTGCTGCTGGAGCAGATGAATTGTACCCGCGATCCCTTCCGGGGCTACTACTGGGAGCGCCGCCCCTGGAGAAAGGACGCTTCCGATGCCACCTGGGACTACACCCTGATGACCCGTCAGCGGGAGGAAGATATCCGCTTTGAGGACCGCCAGCTGGATTATTCTACCGGCCTGACCATGAAGGAAGCGAGCCGGGAAAAGGCGAAGGTGTAAGCAGCGCAAAAAACAGAAGAAAGGAGCGGTACCGGAAAGACAAAAGCCTTTTTGCTGAATCCGGTACCGCAGGGTGTTTGAGATGAAAATCGCAGTGATCACCGGCGCATCGTCCGGTATGGGAAAGGAATTCGTACTGCAGCTGGACAAAGAGGAGCAGTTTGACGAGATCTGGGTCATCGCCCGGCGGCGGGAGCGGCTGGAGGCGCTGGCCCCTCAGGTGCGGGCAAGGCTCCGGCCCATCGCACTGGATCTGACCGACCGGGGAAGCATTGACACCTACCGTTCCCTTCTGGAGCAGGAGCAGCCGGAGGTGGCGGTGCTGGTCAACGGCAGCGGCTTCGGCAAGTTCCGGTACTTTCCGGAGGAGCCGCTGGAGGACTGCTACGGCATGCTGGATCTGAACGCCGGCGCCCTGATGGCCATGACCCACGCCACCCTGCCCTTCCTGCAGCGGGGGAGTCGGGTGTACCAGATCTGCTCCCTGTCTTCCTTCCAGCCGGTTCCCTACATCGGGGTTTACGGCGCAACCAAAGCCTTTGTCCTCTCCTTCTCCCGGGCGCTGAACGCCGAGCTGGCCTCCAGGGGCGTCCGGGTTATGGCGGTCTGCCCCGGCTGGGTGGCCACCGAGTTCTTTGACCGGGCGGTGTCGGACGATTCGGTCACCTATTACAACCGGATCTACCAGCCACAGGATGTGGTCAAAACCGCCCTGCGGGACATGGCGCGGGGAAAGGACGTGTCCATCCACGGGCTGGCCGTCAAAGCGCAGGTGCTGGCAGTCAAGCTGCTGCCCCACCGGCTGGTGATGCGGATCTGGATGAAGCAGCAGAAGCACAGTATGAAGTGAGATGTTTCCAGAAGGAAAACACCTCGCGCCT
>JAQXNQ010000306.1 GCA_029098085.1 Oscillospiraceae bacterium | reverse complement strand
AAAGGCGCTTCTGACCGTATGAAAACCGGCCCGCTCCATTTTATCCGGGGTATTGCTGCCGGACACCAGACCCACATAATCGGCAGCCGCCACATGAGCGGCATCCGCAAAGCTCACCGTAAAGGCCTTCTTCTCCAGAATATTCTTCGTGGTTTTATGATCCGCACTGAGGGAAATGATCACCTGATTGCCATCGTAGATGCCGCCCCAGGCTGCGTTCATGGCATCGGCCTTTCCGCTTCCGTCATAGCTCCCGATGATCAGCACCGGCATCGGGTACATCCAGGTCTGCGGCCCGAAATTTTTTCTCATAGCGCACACTCCTTTTAATATAGAGAAACACTCAGACAAAGCGGATCCTCAGTCGCCCGCATGCTGTCCTGCCAGCCAGCCGGTTGCAAAGGCGATCTGCAGATTGAAGCCGCCGGTATAGGCATCCACATCCAGCATCTCTCCGGCAAAATACAGTCCCGGAAGGAGCCTGGACTCCATGGTCTTGGGACTCACCTCCCGCACCGGCACGCCGCCGGAGGTGACAATGGCCTCCTCCACCGGACGGAAGCCGACCGGCGTCAGGGAAAAGCCCTTGATCACCCGGAGCAGCGCCTGACGCTGTTCACGGGTCAGATCCCGTACCTTTGTGTCAAAGGGAATCCCCGCCCGGCGCAGCACCACCGGGATCATCTTGCGGGGCAGCAGCGCGCCCAGGGCATTGATGCTGTCCCGGTTCAGATTCTGGGAAAAGTCCCGCAGCAGCCGCTTGTCCAGCTGCTCCTCGGTCAGTCCCGGCTTCAGATCTATCTGCATTTCATAGGAGGCCGTTCCCATCTTCCTCATATGAGCTGAGGCGGACAGCACCAGCGGGCCGCTGACGCCGAAATGGGCAAACAGCAGCTCCCCCAGTTCGGAGAAGATCTCCTTTCCGTTTTCCCGGACGGTCAGGGTCACATTGCGCAGGGAAAGGCCCATCATCTCTTTGGGATCGGTCTCTCTGGTAAGAACCGGAATCAGGGAGGGGCGGATGGGGGTGCAGCTGTGACCGGCCTGCCCGGCCAGCGTCCAGCCGCTGCCGTCCGAACCGGTCAATGGATAGGAGCAGCCTCCGCAGCACAGAATAACCGAGGCCGCCCGGTATTCGCTGCCGTCCTCGCAGCGGACGCCGCTCACTCTCCCGTTCTCTGCCAGCAGCTCCGAAGCGGTTCCCTGCAGCAGCCGGGCTCCGGCAGCCCTGGCCTCCCGCACCAGCGCATCCGCAATATCCCGGGCGTTATCCGAGACCGGAAAGACCCGGTTGCCCCGTTCGGTCTTCAGCGGTACTCCGGCCGCCTCGAAAAAGATCATGGTATCCGCAGGAGAAAAGGCGGCAAAGGCGGAATAGAGGAATCTGGGATTCTGAGGGATGTGCTCCATCAGCGCATCCAGATCGCAGTTGTTGGTCACATTGCACCGGCCCTTTCCGGTGATCAGCACCTTGCGGGCAGGTCTTGCGTTGCGCTCCAGCACCCACACCGACCGGCCCAGCCGCCCGGCGGACACAGCCGCCATCAATCCGGCCGCCCCGCCGCCCACAATCAGAACATCGGGAAAATCTCGCATCAGCGACATGGCACATCCTTTCTGCCGGGAAGCCGGCAAGCCTCCTGAAAATACTGCAGCGGGACGGTCAAGGCGCCGCCCCGCTCGGGTTTATTTTTTGTCCGGCGTCGGACCCTGGTATACCGAATACTCCGACCAGATCTTTTCCAGACGCTCGAAGGTATCGGTCACTTCCTGCTCCTTCAGCAGACCCACCGCCACAATCAGAGCATTCACCAGGCTGAAGGGAGCCACCAGCGAATCCACAAAGGAGGTCATATCACTGCGGGCGGCCAGCAGGTAATTGGCCAGCTTGGCCAGCGGCGAACCGCTGCCGTCGGTAATGGCCACCACCGTGGCTCCGGCATCGGCCGCAAACCGGCAGGCCCGCACCGTCAGGGTGGAGTACCGGGGGAAGCTGATGCCGATCAGGACATCCTCCGGCCCGACCCGTACCATCTGCTCGTACAGCTCACTGGTGGAGGAGGTATGCAGCAGCCGCACGTTGTCAAACATCAGACTGAAATAATAATCGATGAATTTGGCCAGAGCGCCGGCGCTGCGGTCACCGATCACATAGATGTTGCGGGCCGCCGCAATGGCCTCCGCTGCCGCCTGAAAATCCTCACGGGAGGTTTCCTCCAGCGTCCGGCGGATCTTGTCCATGTCAAAGGAAAGCACCTTTTCCAGCACATCCCCATCGCCGATGCGATCCCTTGTGACGGCAATCCGCTGCACCGAGGTCAGCTGGGTTTTGATGATCTGCTGCAGCGAACGGGAAAGCTCCGGATAGCCGTCAAATCCCAGCTCATATGCAAACCGCACCACCGTGGATTCGCTGACGCCGACCGTGGCGCCCATCCGGGCAGCCGTCATGAAGGCAGCCTTGTCCGTATGACTGGTGATAAAATCTGCGATGCGTTTCTGCCCCTTGGAAAAAGTGGGGCGTGCCTCTGTAATCTTATCCAGAATATCCATGTTTTACTCCGTTTTGCGCCTGAGCGCCTCTTTTGATTTTCTGCATGCTGTTCCCTGCTGAAAAAGAGAGGACCGTATGCTCTGCCCCTTCCGCCGGTATAATAAGGAAAGAGGCAAAATTCCAATCACATTATAACATACTTTCATCTTTTTGCAAGAAGATTGATCCGTCGGCCCGGAAAATTCGCGAACGCCCTGCCGACAGCCGTCCGGAACGGATTCTGGCCGGAATGTCGTCCCAAAAACAGACGGCCTTCCTCCATCCGGCCATTCATGAACAAAGTAAACAAAAAAGTTCTTTCTTTATTCACGATATTTTTTTTGATTCTCCTTGACAAGGCAGGCAAATCGTGATAAATTATACTTAGCACTCAGGAGATAAGAGTGCTAAACCAAAAGTTCGCAACTCTTAAAGCGGGGTGAGGATGTGAAAGAGCCGGACGTGCGAAGACTGAAGATTCTGAAATCGGTGATCGAGCGTTACATTGAAAGCGGCGAGCCGGTGGGTTCCAAAGTCATCGCCGACCAGTTTGACCACGCCATTTCTTCCGCTACCGTGCGCAATGACATGGCCGCGCTGGAAAAGATGGGCTATCTGATTCAGCCCCACACCTCCGCAGGCCGGATTCCGACCGGATTGGGTTATCGGTTCTATATTTCCCACCTGATGCGCCGGGAACCGCTGTCCGACATGGACCGCGAGATCATCGAAGCTCAGATTGTGAAGGGAGACCTGAACCCCCGTACCTTGGTTTCCAACGCCACGGATCTGCTGGCAAAGCTCACCGACTGCGCCATTGTCAGCGCCATGAGTGAGATGGGTCACGCCATCATCACCCGGGTGGATATTCTTCCGGCGGGACGCCGGCTGTACGCCATTCTGGTCATCACCTCGGGCGGCGCGGTGGAAAACCGGGTCTGCCGTCTGGAATTTGATCTGCAGAGCGAACAGATCGCGTTTTTCCTTCGCTTCATCCGGGAAAACCTCGTCGGTATGCGGATCGATGATCTGACCGATGAACGGCTGGTGGAGCTGGGACTGGCGCTGGGAAGCTACACGGTGGCGCTGGCGCCGCTGCTCTATGGTGTCTATGACATCACCCGGGAGCTTCGGCGGCAGAGAGTCGAGATCAAAAACGAAACCAGCCTTTTGCGGCGGGGTGTCTTTCAGAGCGGCCAGTATACCGATCTGATGAACAACCGGCAGCAGCTGGGCGATCTGATGGAAAAGCAGAGCGATGGCACCGCCGTCATCTTCGGCCAGCTGGACACCGCCTTTGCGGTGGAAGGCTCCACCCTGATCGTTTCCCCCTATCGCCAGGGCACCAGAACCGTTGGTTCACTGGCCGTCCTGGGCCCTCTGCGGATGGACTACGGAAGGGTGCTTCCCTTTGTGGAGTATCTGTCCGACACCATCTCCCGCCTGATGACCGAGGGACTGGACGAAGACCGCAGCAAACCAAGCCGGGTAGGCCGGGGTCCCACGGACCTCGCCCCTTCCGGTGAACGATAGCAGTAACCTCTTTGAGCCGGCTTTCCGGCAGAAAGGATGAACCAGAAAGTGGATCACGAAGAGAAAGAAAATCTCACAGAAGAGCAGATCGCCGAAGCGGCTGCAGAAACAGCAGAGCCTGAGGCTGCTGCAGAACCCGAGGCCGCTCCTGAAGCCGAGTCTGCCGCAGAAGCTCCCGAGGAAGCGGCGGACAAAAAGGACGGTCCCTCCGCAGAAGAGCTTGCCGCCAGGGTGGCTGAGCTGGAAGACCAGCTGCTGCGGAAAATCGCTGAGTTTGACAATTACCGCCGCCGCACCACCAAAGAAAAAGAGGAGATCGGCCTGACCGCCCGGATCAAATGCGTTTCCGAGCTGCTGCCCATCCTCGACAACTTTGAACGGGCGCTGAAAATCGGATGCTCCGATGAAAACTTCTTCAAGGGCGTCAAGATGATCTTTGACACCATGACGGCCGCTTTTACCAAGATGGGCGTTGAAGAAATCGAAGCGGAAGGCAAGCCCTTCGACCCGGAACTGCATTACGCTGTCAGCCGGGTGGAAAACCCCGATCTGGGCGCCAACGTGGTATCCGCTGTCATGCAGAAGGGATACCGGATGAACGGCAAAATCATCCGCCACGCCATGGTGGCTGTGGCAAACCCCGATTGAGCATTTGCATACAAAAGAAAATTTGCCCGCCGCTTTCAAATCATCGACGGCGGATCTTAACTGGAGGAATTTATTATGGGAAAAATCATCGGTATTGACCTGGGTACCACCAACTCCTGCGTCGCTGTTATGGAAAACGGCGAGCCTGTTGTCATCGCCAACCACGAAGGCTCCAGAACCACTCCTTCCGTTGTTTCCTTCTCCAAGGACGGCGAGAGAATGGTCGGCGCCGTTGCCAAGCGGCAGGCCATCATGAACCCTGACCGCACCATCATCTCCATCAAGCGTCAGATGGGCACCGAGCACCGCGTCACGGTGGACGGCAAGTCCTACACCCCCCAGGAAATCTCCGCCATGATCCTGCAGAAGCTGAAGACCGACGCGGAAGGCTATCTGGGCGAGCCCGTCACCGAGGCTGTCATCACCGTCCCCGCTTACTTCACCGACGCTCAGCGTCAGGCCACCAAGGACGCCGGCCGCATCGCCGGTCTGGATGTCAAGCGCATCATCAACGAGCCCACCGCTGCGGCTCTGGCCTACGGCATCGACAAGGCCGGTGACCAGAAGGTCATGGTATACGACCTGGGCGGCGG
>JAQXNQ010000305.1 GCA_029098085.1 Oscillospiraceae bacterium | reverse complement strand
CCGCTCTGGAGCAGCTGCTGCAGAGCGAAACGCCGGACATCATCTGCGCCTGCGGTCCCATGCCCATGCTGAAGGCAGTGGCTGCCATGGCAGAATCGAAGGGGATCCTCTGCGAGGTATCCCTGGAGGAACGGATGGGCTGCGGCGTCGGCGCCTGCCTGGTCTGCGCCTGCAAAACAAAGAAAAACGGCTCGGAGGGCTATTCCCACGTCTGCAAGGATGGCCCTGTCTTCAACAGCAGGGAGGTAGTGTTCTGATGGCGGATCTGTCTGTCAAGGTAGCCGGCGTAGCCTTCAAAAACCCGGTGATTCCGGCTTCGGGAGCCTTTGGCTTCGGTCGGGAATACGAAAAGATGTACCCGCTCTCCACTTTGGGCGGCATTTCGGTCAAGGGCATGACCCTGAATCCCCAGGACGGCAACCCGCCCCCCAGAGTGGCGGAGACCCCCTCCGGCATGCTGAACTCGGTGGGTCTGCAGAACCCGGGTATCGATTATTTCATCGCCCATGAGCTGCCCAATCTGGCGCAGAAGGGAACCACCATCATTGCCAACGTGGCGGGACACACCATTGAGGACTGCGTGACCATCGCCGAGAAGCTGGAAGGCACCGCCGTGGACATGATCGAGCTGAACATCTCCTGCCCCAATGTGCGGCAGGGCGGCGCGGCCTTCGGCGTCAGCTGCGACGCGGCGGGCGCCATCACCAAAGCGGTTCGGGGCGCCACCACCAAGCCTCTGATGGTCAAGCTCAGCCCCAATGTCACCTCCATCACCGACATTGCCAAGGCCGTCGAGGCCGAGGGCGCCGACGCGGTTTCGCTGATCAACACCCTGTTGGGCATGCGGATCAACATCGAAAACCGCCGTCCCATCCTGAAGCGGAATGTGGGCGGTCTTTCCGGCCCGGCTGTCTTCCCGGTGGCCGTGCGGATGGTCTGGCAGGTGGCCAATGCCGTTTCGATCCCGGTGGTGGGCATGGGCGGCATCGCCAGCGGACGGGACGCCATCGAGATGATGATGGCCGGTGCCTCCGCCGTGCAGGTGGGGGCAGCTATCTTCGCCGATCCCTATGCGCCCATTCACATCATTGAAGAGATGAACAGCTGGCTGGACGAGCATCAGATTGCTTCGGTGCGGGACATTGTCGGCTCGGTGCAGCCCTGGTAACTGGTAATAAGAGACGCGCCTTCCCCATGGAAGGCAGAAAGGTGGACGATACATGAAGATTATGGCGGTCGATTACGGAGACGCGCGCACAGGTCTGGCGGCCTGTGACCGGACGGAAACGCTGGCTTCTCCTCTTGGCGTGATCCATGAGCGGGATTTTGCCGCAACGGCGCAGAAGGTGTCCTTTGCGGTGCGGGAATACGATGTGAAGATGGTGGTGGTCGGCTATCCCAAGAACATGAACGGCACCATCGGCGAGCGGGCGGAGAAGTGCGAGCGATTCGCAAACCTGCTGCAGAATCTGGTGGAGGTGCCGGTGGTTCTCTGGGACGAGCGTTCCTCCACCGTTGAGGCCCACGGCTACCTGAACGAGACCAACACCAGAGGCAAAAAACGGAAGGAAGTCGTCGACGCGGTTGCTGCGACCATTATTCTGGAGAGCTATCTGGCTTACCGAAGAAATCAGGCGCAGCAGTAAGGAGGCTTCTTTCATGGAAATCAGGAATTTCTACAAACAGTTCTGCCGGGAGGGCTTCGATGAACAGAACCGCCTCAACGCCTTTGAGGTGACCGCGCCGGACGATTTCAACTTTGCCTACGATGTGGTGGACGCCATCGCCGCTCTGGAGCCGGAGCGGCGCGCCATGGTCTGGACCAACGAACAGGGCGCCGAACGGCTCTTTTCCTTCCGGGACATCAGCGAGTATTCCACCCGGGCCGCCAATCTGTTCAAGGCTCACGGTATCGGCAAGGGCGACGCCGTCATGCTGATCCTCAAGCGCAATTACCAGTTCTGGTTCTCCATTCTGGCTTTGCACAAGCTGGGAGCCGTGGCCATTCCCGCCACCCATCTGCTGACTGAAAAGGACATCGTCTACCGCATCCAGTCCGCCAATGTCAAGGCGGTGGTCTGCACGGCGGAATGCAGCTCCCACAGCTTCATCGACGGGGCAGAGCGTGAGCTGGGCGTTTCTCTGGTCAAGTTTTCGGCCATGGGCAGCTTTCCGGGCTATGTGGACTTCGACGCCGAGATTGAGAAGCAGCCCGCTCAGATGAAGCGGGTGCCGGTGACCAAAACCGACGGCATGCTGCTCTACTTTACCTCCGGCACCACCGGCAACCCCAAGATGGTGCTGCATGGCTACCATTATCCGCTGGCTCACATCGTCACGGCGGTGCACTGGCAGAACGTGGATCCGGACGGCCTGCATCTGACTCTGGCCGAGACCGGCTGGGGCAAGGCCGCCTGGGGCAAGCTGTATGGGCAGTGGCTGGCCGGAGCGGGTATCTTTGTGTATGATTTTGAGAAGTTTGTGCCGTCGGATGTGCTGCGGATGATTGAGAAATACCGCATCACCACCTTCTGCGCGCCGCCCACCATCTTTCGCTTTTTTATCAAGGAGGGCATGGCGGACTACGACCTCTCGTCCCTGCAATATGTGACCACGGCCGGTGAGGCGGTCAACGAGGAGGTCTGCCGCCGCTTCCAGGAGCTGACCGGACTGGCCCTGATGGAGGGCTTCGGCCAGACCGAGACCACCCTGACCGTGGGCAATCTGGTGGGCAATCCCATCAAGCCCGGCTCCATGGGCCGCCCGTCCCCGCTGTACGACATCGATTTGATCGATGAAGACGGCCAGCCGGTCGCCGACAATCAGGTAGGGGAGATCGTGGTGCACACCAAAAACGGCAGTCAGTTGATCCCCGGCATGTTCCTCTGCTACAGCAGCGACGAGCAGAACACCGACCGGGTCTGGCGGGACGGGGTCTATCATACCGGTGATACGGCGTACCGGGATGAGGACGGCTTTTTCTGGTATGTGGGCCGCACCGACGACATCATCAAATCCTCCGGCTACCGGATCGGGCCGTTCGAGGTGGAGAGCGTGCTGATGGAGCATCCCGCTGTGCTGGAGTGCGCCGTCACCGGCGTACCCGATGAAATTCGGGGCCAGGTGGTCAAGGCCACCATCGTGCTGACCAGCAAATACCAGCCGTCGGATGCCCTGAAAAAGGAAATTCAGGACTTCGTCAAGCGCACCACTGCGCCTTACAAGTATCCCAGAGTGGTGGAATTCGTGGACGAGCTGCCCAAAACCATCAGCGGCAAGATCCGCCGGGTGGAGATCGCCCAGCGGGATAAGGCCCGTCTGGCGGAGCAGAAAAAGCAATAAAATTCTGACTTTATCAAAAAATTATTTCAAATGAAGCAGAAATCCCGGCGCGGAGAAAATCCGTACCGGGATTCTTTTATGGACAAATCCATCATTCGTCCTTCTTCTTAAAGCTGCCCAGCGGGTTGCTTTCGATGGCGGATTCCTTCTGACGACTGGAGACATGGGTGTAAATCTGAGTAGTATTCAGATTGGTATGCCCCAGAATTTCCTGCAGCACCCGGATGTCCACCTCGCCGTACTGATACATCATGGTGGCGGCGGTGTGGCGCAGCTTATGGGTGGACAGACCCATGCCTGACAGCCCGGCCTTGTCCAGAAACTCACTGACCAGCTGCTGCACCCGGCGCTGACCCAGCCGCTTGCCGTTCCGGTTCAGGAAAAGGGCGTTGCGGTCCACGATGTTCGGCATCTTGCGCCGATCCTCCAGATAGTCCTGAATGGCCTTCAGGCAGGCATTGTTGAGGTACAGCTGCCGCTCCTTGTTGCCCTTGCCGACCACCGTCAGGGTGTTGTCCACAATACTGGTCAGATTCAGACCGGTCAGCTCGGACAGCCGCATGCCGCAGTTGAGGAAAAGGGTCAGGATGCAGAAGTCCCGGCTGTAGAAGGGATCCTCCGGATTCAGGCAGCTCAGCAGGTCGTAGGACTGCTCCAGTGTCAGATGCTTGGGCAGGGTTTTGGGGCTGGCAGGCAGCTCCAGAAACTCCACCGGATTGTTCTGCAGCAGGCCCCGGTTGTTGGTCAGGTACTTGAAATAGGTGCGCAGGGCCGAGACCTTGCGGGCGCGGGTGCGGGGATTGTTGCCGCATTCGGTGTAGACATAGTTCAGAAAGCTGTAGACATCGGACAGAGTGACCGTCTGCAGCAGGGAAATGTCCACATCCGAGATGTCGATCTCCTTCATCGGCGTGCTTTTGTCCGCCAGCCCCCGCAGCTGCTTCAGATAGCGGAAGAAAAACCGGATGTCCAGGTAGTAGTTTTCCACCGTCAGCTTGGAACGGCCCCGGATGGTGAGCAGGTAAAAGAGAAAGTCCCGCAGAACCTCGGGGGCTTCGGAATAGTCGCTGGGCGAATAGGACATGGATAACGCTCCTTTCAAAGAAAATGGATAAATGGTTTGAGTTTCCTCAAGAAAGCCCAAAAGGCAGCGGAAAACGCATGGCGGCGCTGGAAACGACGTGGTTGCTGAACATGAGCCAGCCTGAGCAGGCCGACGCGCAGAGTTTTTGAGTTTCAGGATTCAGCGATTCAGCTCGGATGCAATTCCGGGCTGTTTTGCTGCTTGCTTGAATGAGCCCTGAGCCGTGGTGATCACTGTTGATCCGCCATACTGAACGGCTTTGGTTTTGACTGAGCTGTCTTGAAGAACCCAGGAAGAGCTATGGGCCTTGTGCCCCCTCTATTTCGCAAAATATCTATTTTGCGAAATAGAACCTCTGAAAATAGTATATCACATCTCTCCCGGCTTTGCAAGACCTGTTTCAGCGAAAAATCAGATTTGAGTCCGGTTTGCGGCTGGCTTTGCGTATTTTCGTAAAAGCATTGCAAAGATATTCCAGAGCCCTGATTCTTCCTTTTAAGAGCCGCACGAATTTGTCTTGTCTGATACGGCTCTTTCCGCATGGTTCCGCATTGTAACCTCCGGAATCCGCACGGCCCATCTCTGCGCATTTCCTGCCGCCTGAAATCAAAAGCCCTTCCACAGGTTTCATTCCCGTGAAAGGACTTCATGTACATGCATTCATCTGTTTTCCGTGCTGCGCTCTGCGCGCTTTACCGATACATCCGGAAGTGATTCTCCGAGTCGCCATCGCTTTCGTTTTTTGTCCAGGGCGCGTGCAGCTCCTTCCAGCCGTCCGACAGAAACAGCTCCAGATACCGGTGAAAATGCGGCGACAGCCTGTCCGGATCCATCTGCTGCAGCTCTTCCAGATCCGTCCATTGCACCGGACCTTCATCGGTGGCTTCCAGCAGATCGCCGCTGAAGCTGCTGGTGCGGTACAGATACACC
>JAQXNQ010000304.1 GCA_029098085.1 Oscillospiraceae bacterium | reverse complement strand
CTTGGCCCAGGCGGTGCGGACATAGTCCTGCCGCATGACCTCCAGCGTCATGGTGCGGATGGAGCGGATGTTCATGCCGGCCATGGTCAGGGCGTTGACAATGGCGGGCACCAGGAACATCTTCATATTCAGCGCCGGATTGACAAAAAACGGGGTGTAGGTCAGCGGCACCGAGAAGCCCCACCAGGCGGCGGGATAGACCAGCACCATGGTGCCGATCCAGAATACCGGCACACTGGCCAGGATGACCGAGAGGGTCCGGATGATCGTATCGGCCAGGGTGTCAGGATGGGCGGCACAGAATAACCCCAGTGGAATGGAAATCAGCATCGTCAGCAGCAATGTCAGTATGCCCAGCTCCAGAGAGACCGGCAGCTGAGAGGAGATGACGTGGGCCACGCTGTCGCCGCGGAAGAGGCAATCGCCCAGATCGCCGTGGAGCAGGCCCCACATCCAGTTGCCGAACTGTACGATGGCCGGCTTGTCCAGGCCCAGCTTGGCCTCGGCTTCCTCATAGGTGATGACCATGCCGTTCATTTTGTAGTTGTAAACCACCTGATCCACAGCGCCGCCGGGGATCATACGCATCAGGGCGAAGACGATGACGCACACCATCAGCATGGTGGGGATCAGCAGAAGCAAACGCTTAACAACATATTTTCCCATATCTGCTCCTCACTTTCCGCAAACCTTGTGGCAGGCCACCATGTGGCCGCCGCCCACGTCCACCAGCTTGGGCTCCTCCTCCCGGCAGCGGGCATCCGCGTACCGGCAGCGGGTGCAGAAGTTGCAGCCCTTGGGCGGGTTGATGGGCGAGGGAACCTCGCCCTCCAGCAGGATGCGCTTGCGCTCCCGGTCCACCTTGGGCTTGGGAATGGGGGCCGCCGAGATCAGCGCCTGGGTGTAGGGGTGCAGCGGCTTCTGGTACAGCTCGTCGCTGGAGGTCAGCTCCATGAACTTGCCCAGGTACATGACCGCCACATTGTTGGACAGATGGCGCACCACCGACAGGTCATGGCCGATGAAAATGTAGGTCAGGCCCAGCTCCTCCTGGAGCTTCATCATCAGGCTGACGATCTGGGCCTGAATGGAGACGTCCAGAGCGGAGACGATCTCGTCGCAGACGATGAAGGCAGGATTCAGAGCCAGGGCTCTGGCGATGGAGATGCGCTGACGCTGGCCGCCGGAGAACTCATGGGGATAGCGCTCGGCAAATTTGGGGTTCAGGCCCACCAGCGTCAGCAGCCGGGCCACCAGATCGGCCTGCTCCTGCCGGCCGGAGACCAGCTTGTTGATGCGCACGCCCTCCAGAATGGAGTCCTGAATCCGCATACGGGGATCCAGCGATGCAAACGGATCCTGGGTCACCATGGTGAGCTTCCTGTGGAAGTCATCCAGGGCCTTGCCCTTGATCCGGGTGACGTCAGCTCCGTCAAACATGATCTTGCCGCCGGTGGGGTTCAGATTGCGCATAACGCAGTTGCCCACGGTGGACTTGCCGGAGCCGGACTCGCCCACGATGCCCAGGGTCTCCCCCTGGCGCAGCTGGAAGGACACGCCGTCCACCGCTTTCACGGAGCCCACCTGCCGCTTGAGCAGGCCCTTGGTCACCGGAAAGTGCATCTTCAGGTCTTCCACCGTCAAAATGAAGGGGGTTTCAGTAGGAGGAACCTTGTGCCGGGCCCGGATGTCCTCGTCCAGAAATTCACTGATGCTGGGATCCACCGGCAGTTCCAACCCCTCGTGGGTCATCAGCTTTTCTTCCACGGGGTGCGCCACTTCGGGGCGGAATTTGCTTGTCAGCTTGCCTTTGTTACTCATACCAATGCGCTCCTTTCCTCCCCGGTCTGATCCAGATGGAAGCAGGCACAGTAGTGGCCCGGCTCGATCTCGGTCAGCTCAGGCCGCCGGGTGAAGCAATCCTCGGTGGCGTACTTGCAGCGCTGGGCAAAGGCGCAGGAGGCCGCGGGGATCCTGGACATATCCGGCGGCTCGCCCTCGATGGTGTGCAGACCATAGCTTCTGGGCAGGTCCAGCCG
>JAQXNQ010000303.1 GCA_029098085.1 Oscillospiraceae bacterium | reverse complement strand
GAACGCTTTCGCAATGACGGACACCTGACAGACGAGGCGCTGGCCGCCATAATCCGGGGCGAAGTGCCGGACGAGCTGGCCCGGCTGGAGATTGCCGAGCACCTGGCCTACTGCGACGAATGTCTCCAGCGGTACACGGACCTGCTGATGGAGGACACCCTGCTCTCCCCTGCCCGCAGCTGCCGGGAGAGCCTCTGGGTCCGCCTGCGGATGCGGACCCTCCGGCTGGTGACCAGCCGGTACGCCACGGCGGCGGCCGCCGTGGCCCTGGCGCTGACGGTGCTGTGGGGCAGCGCCGGCGTGAAGCTCCCCGCAACGCCGCCGCTGCCGGAGGTATCCCAACGGTTCCAAAGCTGGCCGGAGCGGTGGAACGACTCCCTGCGGGGCGCCCTCTCTCAATTCAACGACCTGTTCGACGACCTGGGCGGCGGCCGCCCCCGGGCCACATAAGGAGGACCATCTATGAATCGCAAACACGGACTTTTGTTCTTTCTCAGCTCCTGCATCCCCGGCTGCGGCCAAATGCACCAGGGCTATATGAAGCGGGGTATGTCTCTGCTGATGACCTTCTGCGGCATCTTCGCCGTTGCTATCTTTTTGCAGGCCGGCGCACTGACGGTGCTGATGCTGCCGGTGTGGCTCTACGCCTTCTTTGACAGCTACAACCTCCGCGCCCAGCTGGACCAGGGGGCCGCCCCAGAGGACGCGTTCCTCTTCGGCCTCAGCGATATGGACAGCAGGCAGATGTCCGCCCTGCTGCAAAAGCGCCACAGCCTGGTGGGCTGGGGGCTGGTAGTCCTGGGCGTCTACCTGTTCTACACCACCGCGGTGGACTGGGTCACGGACTTCCTGGGGCAGTTCTTCGACACCTGGTGGATCTACAATCTTCTGGCCTACGACGTGCCCCGGCTGGCAGTGACCGTTGGCATCATCGCCCTGGGTATCTGGTTCATCCGGGGCCCCAGGAAGGCGCCTGCCGAGGAGATCCCCGCCTTTACTCCTCCCTGTCAGGAAGCTGGCGGAGAAACCAGTCAAGAGGAGGTGACGCCGGATGACGGGCAATCCTGAACGCTCCGGTGTCCCCTGCCGCCGGGTGGGGACCTTCACCTTCGGCGTAGTGCTGGTGGCGGCGGGCCTTGCCATGCTGGTGAGCATGTTCGCCCCTCAGATGGACATGGTCTGGGTGCTGAAGCTGTCCCCCCTGGCCCTGGTGAGTCTGGGGGTGGAAGTCCTGCTGGCCGTCCGGGGCGGCGGCAGGGTGAAATACGACTGGGTAGGGATGCTCCTCTGCTGCCTCATCGTCGTTACAGCCCTGGGGCTGTTCGCGGCGGCCTGGACGGTCCTGTATGGCCCGGAGGTCTTCTTTTGACTCCCGGCCGCCTTTTGGACTGGTGTCAAATACTTGTGATCTCACCGACCGGCTTTGTTGTGGATGGTTCGGCGGTATGGTATGATGAACTTGACAAAGTGGGATTTCGGAGGGGGATTTATGAACGAAGTTCACAAAACTTTATTTATCCCACTGTATGGAAAATCACAGGTCAGCAGAAAAGGTATCATTCTGAAGGACCCCATGGCTGAAAAGATCTGGGAGGCGGAGTCTTTTCCGATTCACGGCAAATCGAAGTCAAAATGGCTGGCCTACAATATGGCAATGCGGGCAAGGGTGTTTGACGACTGGACTGGTGCCATGCTCCGGGCAGACAAGGACGCGCTCGTCCTGCACATCGGCTGCGGCCTGGACAGCAGATGCCTGCGGGTGAAAGAACCCTACAGGAATTGGATCGACGCGGATTTTCCGGAAGTGCTTTCGCTGCGGGAAAAATACTACCAGGTAAATGATGCATATCGCATGATGGCGATGGATGCCACAGAAGCAGAGCAAATAGAGAGGCTTCCTGACAGTGAAGCAGCCATTGTGATTCTGGAAGGCGTCAGCATGTACCTGACGAATCAGCAGGTGAGCCGCTTGTTTCAGGCATTGGAAAAGAAGTATTCCTGCCTTCATATTCTCATGGATGTCTATACGGAATTCGGCGCAAAGGCATCGAAGTATAAAAATCCGGTCAACGATGTAGGCGTTACCAAGTTATACGGTATCGATGATATGGAACGCTTTCTGAAGGGCACGAAGATCAAGTTCAAAGGCGAGCTCTCGTTTACGCCGGATGCTCTGGTAAATGAGTTGAAGTCTTTCGAGCGGGTTTTCTTCAAGCTCATGTTCACCGGAACGCTTTACCGCAAGATCTATCGGCTTTATGGACTGGAGCTTCTTTCATAGCTTCCGGCTTATCGGGCAGCCCTGTTTCAGGACTGCCCTTTTTGCTTGGGTATACGCTGCGGAAAGAGCCAATTGGAATTCACCGATACGGTGCAAAAGGTAAAAAGGCGTCTGCCGGTGGGGGCTTCCCTTTTGGGCGGAGGCCCTGTATAATGAAAAGAAGTTTCAAAGGGAGTTGGTT
>JAQXNQ010000302.1 GCA_029098085.1 Oscillospiraceae bacterium | reverse complement strand
CGGCGGTGCTGGGCGAGCCGCTGCAGGACGCTGTGCTGGAGGGCTACACCGACGGCTCCTGCAGTGAGCGGCTGGAGGATTTCTCCGGCTCGGTATCCGTTTCCACCACGACGGTAGGAGAGCTGCTGGAAAGCTGGCCGGCGGATTTGCTGACCAGGATGGAGCTGGAGAATCAGCAGGCGCTGCAGCCCTTGCTGGCGGAGGCCTCCGCCCGGCTGCTGCCGGAAGTCCGGGAGCAGTACGGCGGCCCCATTCTGGAGGGGGAGACGCTGCTGTGCGACGTTCTTTACGAAAAGCGGGTCTTTTATCTGACCGCCTCCCTGACCCTGTCGGGGGAGAATACCCTCACCGCCCGGTACCGCAAGAGCCTGAGCGTCAGCTACGGCGGGGGAGCGGACGCCTCGCTGCGGGGCTGTGATTTCCTTTCCCTTGCGGAGAAGGCGGTGACGGTGACCCGCTGGGACGCACTGCTCATTCTGCCGGAGCACATCACACTGGCGGACAGCAATATGGGCTTTTCGCTGCAGGATGGCGTGTACGCCGCTTCGCCGGATCCCCGGGCGGAGCGGTACTGGCTGATCCTGCAGCTCCGTTCCGGAGAGCCGTGACAGACCTTTCCTCTTCCGGCGGCAAAACCCGGTTGTGATTTTTTCGCTTCTGTGGTACAATACTGTCAGAGAAATTTTGCCGAATTTTTGAGGAAAGTCAGGTGCTTTCATGAGCTATGGATTTATCAAGGCGGCGGCCCTTTCGCCGAGGGTCACGGTCGCCAGTCCCAAACAAAACGGGGAGGAAACCCTGAAGGCGCTGCTGGCAGCGGCGGAGCAGGGGGTTCAGCTGGCGGTGCTGCCCGAGCTGGGGCTTTCCGCCTATACCTGCGCCGACCTGTTCCATCAGGACGCCCTGATCCGGGGCTGCGAGGAGGCTCTTTCGGTGCTGTTGAAGCAGACCGCCGGACTGGAGCTGGTCTACGCGGTGGGACTGCCGGTGCGGCTGGGCTGCGGACTGTACAACTGCGCCGCCCTCTGCCGGAAGGGAAGGATTCTGGGTGTGGTGCCCAAGACTTACCTGCCCAATTATCAGGAATACTACGAAAAGCGCTGGTTCATGTCGGGCGGCGACATCCCCCGGCAGGAGATCACCCTCTGCGGCCAGCAGGTGCCCTTTGGAGAGATGCTGTTCCGGTTCGGAGAGCTGGTGGTGGGCATCGAGCTCTGCGAGGATCTGTGGGTGCCGGTGCCGCCCAGCTCATCCCTCTGTCTGGCGGGTGCCAACGTGATTCTCAACCTCTCCGCCAGCAACGAGCTGGTGGCCAAGAACGATTACCGCCGGAGCCTGATCGCCCGCCAGAGCGGCGGCTGCATCTGCGGCTATCTGTACGCTTCGGCCGGGGTTGGGGAGTCTACCACCGACATGGTCTTCTCCGGCGCCTGCACCATCGGGGAAAACGGCAGCATTCTGGCCGAGAATCAGCGGTTTGAGTGGAACGGCAGCGGCGTCACCGCCTGCATCGATCTGGAAAAGCTCATGGCCGAGCGGCGGAAGAACGGCAGCTTTGCCGACAATGTTCGCCAGATGAATGTGCAGCCTCTGCCGGTGGTGGAGGGCACCCTGTCCGACCTGCCCGAAAGCCGGATTGACCGGTACTTTGATCCCGCTCCCTTCATCCCCGGCGATCCCCGCACTCGGGACGAGCGCTGCCGGGAGATCTTCGCCATTCAGGCTGCCGGTCTGGCCAAGCGGCTGTCCCATACCGGTCTGAAGCGTCCGGTCATCGGCATTTCCGGCGGATTGGATTCCACCCTGGCCCTGCTGGTGGCGAAGGAGGCCATGAAGCTGCTGGGCTATCCCGGCAGCAACATTCTGGCTGTCACCATGCCCGGCTTCGGCACCACCGACCAGACCTATCAGAACGCCCTGGAGCTGATCGATTCCCTGGGGGCGGAGCTGATGGAGATCGACATCCGTCCCGCCTGTCTGCAGCACATGCAGGACATCGGCCACGACCCCGACCTGCACGACATCACCTATGAGAACACCCAGGCCCGCCAGCGCACCTATCTGCTGATGGATCTGGCCAACAAGCACGGCGGTATTCTGGTGGGCACCGGCGATCTGAGCGAGCTGGCCATGGGCTGGTGCACCTACAACGCCGACCACATGAGCATGTACGGTGTCAACGCCTCGGTGCCCAAGACGCTGGTGCGGCATCTGGTGGCCTATGTGGCCGGCCAGTCGGAGGAGCGCACCGCCGCGGTGCTGCGCCGTGTGCTGGACACGCCGGTGAGCCCCGAGCTGCTGCCCCCCGACGAGCAG
>JAQXNQ010000301.1 GCA_029098085.1 Oscillospiraceae bacterium | reverse complement strand
ATCTTGGCGCTCACATAGGCATGGGAGGAAGGGACAAAGATCCCCTTCTCAGCCCCGATGGCCTCCACCGCTCCCAGCATCAGCCGCTGATGGGCCAGAGTGGGCGGATTAAAGGAGCCGCCCAGTACAACGATTGCTTTTTCCATCGCATTCTCTCCTTTTTCAGACAGCTGCGCTGCCCGGACTGTGATCGGAAAACCGGACGCCTGTGCAGGATAACCCGCAAAGGCGTCCGGTTTCGCATCGGCCTATGAATTTTCCTCCGGCGCGTACTGCCGGAAGACCCTCAGGGCTGCAGCGCTGCAATGGATGTGAGACGAAGAGCAGAAGCCGGAGACCGCCCGGTTTGGCTGACACCGATGCTCCTTCGCATTTTTCGGTCTCACAGCATGAGCACATCTCCGGCGTACTGCCGGATGGCCCTCATGACCCCCTGCCGGTCGTTGCTCTCTGCCAGAAAACGGGCGTAGGGGCGGATGCCGGGATGGCCGTTTTCCATGGCAAAGCTGTAATAGGCGTGGTCAAACATGGCCACATCGTTGAAGTAATCGCCGAAGGCCATGGTGTCCATCGAACTGATGCCCCACTGCTGCTGGAACCACTGCAGGCCGGAGCCCTTGTCCACGCCGGGAGCCATGACGTCCATCCAGACGCTGCCCGACACCAGCATGTTCAGAGAATCCCCGAAGGCCTCCCGCAGGGCGGGCAGGGCGTTTTTGTCAGGGCCGTTCAGATCCAGCAGGGCGGCCTTATAAATGTCGTCATCCACCTCGGCAAAGTCCTCACGCATCTGCTGGTTGATGTAGTACCGGTCGATTTCCCGGCCATACTCCGGCTCGCGGGCGGCATGGTAGCTGCCGTGAACGCCGCAGAGCACCACCCGCACGCCGGGCAGCTCCGAGCAGACCTCGGTCAGCCTGCGCACCGCCTCCCGGCTCAGCAGGTTCTTCTGAACGATCTTACCCTCCGAAACCAGACAGGCGCCGTTGTCGCAGATGTAGTCCACCCAGTCCGGATGGGGCAGAAAATTCTCCCGCAGGGTCACATAGGAGCGTCCGCTGGCGGCGACAAACCGGACGCCCCGCCGCCGCAGCTGCTGCAGCACCTCAAAGAAATCCGGCGGCAGCTGCTTGCTGCTGTCCAGCAGGGTGCCGTCCATGTCGGAGGCGATGAGCTTGATCATGGCTGTTTTCCTCTTTCTTCATGATTTATTCCGGGGTTTATTATATCATGAAACGGGGAAAATGGCAAGGAAGCGCGGATCATCGAAAAAGGTGCCTTTTCAGGGGGAAAAGCCCCGATTTACCATAACGATTCACTCTTCACGATTCCCTCTTCCCTACTTGAAAACCCCGCCCATTCATGCTAGAATGAGGGTACAGCCGGACGGGGAACCACAGCCGGCTGCAGCCGCGGACGCTGCGTCCGCTTTTCCGATCCCGGCCCCCACTGGCTGCGGATGGACGACGGCGGCGGCTGTCACCCGGCTCCCTTCCCTCCCCGGGGAATGGGCCGCGCGAAAAGGAGCGTCTATGAACCAAAATCAGAAGCCATCCCGCCAGCGGGCCGTGCTGGTGGGCATCGATATCGGCGAATACGACCTGTACCAGTCCCTGGACGAACTGAGCGAGCTGGCCGACACCGCCGGAGCGGACACCATCGGCCGGTTTACCCAAAATCGGGACGGCCAGGACAACGCCACCTTCATCGGCGGCGGCAAGCTGCGGGAAATCCGGGACTACTGCCAGGAATACGGCGCCGATCTGCTGATCTTTGACAGTGAGCTCAGCGGCTCCCAGCTGCGGAACATCGAGGAGCTGACCGGCGTCGACACGGTCGACCGCACCATGCTCATTCTGGACATCTTCGCCCAGCGGGCCACCTCCAGCGAGGGCAAGCTGCAGGTGGAGCTGGCCCAGCAGAAATACCTGCTGCCCCGGCTGATCGGTCTGGGCGGCGCGCTCTCGAGGCAGGGCGGCGGCATCGGCACCCGCGGCCCCGGCGAAACCAAGCTGGAGAGCGACCGGCGGCACATCCGGCGGCGGATCAACGCCCTGGAGCAGGAGCTGAAGGAGCTGGAAAAGCGCCGGGTGCTCATGCGCCGGAAGCGGGACAAAAACGAGGTGCCGGTCATCGCCATTGTGGGCTACACCAATGTGGGCAAGTCCACCCTGCTGAACCGGCTCACCGGCGCGGACATCTATGTGCAGGATCAGCTGTTTGCCACGCTGGATCCCACCGCCCGGGAGCTGCGGCTCCCCGACGGTCAGCGGTCGGTGATCATCGACACGGTAGGTCTGGTGCAGCGGCTCCCCCATCAGCTGGTGGAGGCCTTCAAGTCCACGCTGGAGGTGGCCGCCGAAGCCGACGTGATTCTCAATGTCTGCGACTGCACCAGCCCGCTGGCTCATTCCCAGCTGGAGGTGACAAACGGCCTGCTGGCCGAGCTGGGCTGCGGCGGCATTCCGGTGATCACGGTGTACAACAAGGCCGATCTGCTGCCCGAGCCCATAAAGCCGGAGCGCCCCGGCCGGGTGGTGCACATCTCCGCCCGGGAAGGACTGGGGCTGGACACGCTGCTCCGAAGCATCGCCGGATGTCTCGCCGAATCGGTGGAGCAGCTGTCGCTGCTGCTGCCCTACAGCGAAGGTGGACTGCTGGAGCTGATCCGGCGCAGCGGGAAGATTCTCTCAGAAAGCTACGAAGAGGACGGTGTCGCCGTGAAGGCGCTGCTCCACAAACGTTACCATCATCTGGCGGCGCCTTACCTGCGGTAACCGCCTAAAATCTCCCCGAACCAAATCCCCCCGTTTCACATAAGCTGGAAGGAGCTCAGGAAACGGGGGGATTTTTTTGCTGTCTGTGCTGCTTCTGCTGCCCGCTCTGGCGGCGGACACCCTGACTGCCGCGGCGGCCTGCGCTGCCAGAGAAATCGAGATTCCAAGGGGTTCCCGGTGGGTCATCGCACTGGTGAGCAGCGGTTTTCTGCTGGCCGCCATGACGCTGGGCGGCCTGATCGGGCGGATTTTGCCGGGAAATATCTGTAAAGCAATTTCCTTTACAGTGCTGCTCCTGCTGGGAATTGGCAGCTGCTTTCGCAGTTTGCTGCAGGAACTACTTAAAAGAGTACATTTTGGCGTCAAGCAGATGCGTTTTCGCCTGTGGGGGCTGTCCTTTCTGCTGTCCATCTGTGCCGACGAGACCCGGGCCGACGCCGATGGCTCCCGGGAGCTGAGCGCCGGGGAGGCTGCGGCCCTGTCGGCGGCTCTTTCGCTGGACGCACTGGCTGCAG
>JAQXNQ010000300.1 GCA_029098085.1 Oscillospiraceae bacterium | reverse complement strand
CACCCTGATTTTCTATGAAGCGCCCCATAAGCTGCTGACCACCCTGACCGACATGTGCGCCGCCTTCGGCCCCGACCGCCGGATCGCCCTGGCCAGAGAGCTGACCAAGGTGCACGAGGAGGTTCGCCGCACCACGCTGGGCGAGGCGGTAACCTATTACACCGGAAATTCCCCCAAGGGCGAGTTTGTTCTGGTCATCGAAGGTGCGGAGCCGCCCGCACCGCCGGAAATTTCCTTTGAGGAAGCGGTGGAAGCGGCGCAGCAGCTGATGGAGGAGGGCCTGAAGGCTACCGATGCCGCCAAACAAATCTCCGCGCAGACTCCCTTCCGCAAAAGCGAAATCTACGCCGTCCTGACCAAAGAAGAATAAAGCGGGACATGCCCGCAGGAAAGGATTATCATGAAACAACGTGGATACCCTATTGTTACTGTGACGAAAAAAGCGGAACGCTCGCTGGAGGGAGGCCACCCCTGGGTTTACGACGGAGAAGTGCTCTCCGCCGAAGGCTGCGAGGACGGCGCTCTCTGTGATGTGACCGATGAAAAAGGGAAGTACCTGGGCACCGGCTTTTTCAACAGCCATTCCCGCATCCGGGTTCGCATCCTGTCTCGCAACGCCAACGACCGCTTTGATGAAGCCTTCTGGGAGCGGCGGCTCCGCTACGCCTGGGAATACCGGAAATCCGTCATGGGCGGCGACATTTCCTGCTGCCGTCTGATTTTCGGAGAAGCGGATCAGTTTCCCGGCCTGACGGTGGACCGCTTTTCCGACATCCTGGTGACCCAGACCCTGTCTCTGGGCATGGAAAAGCAGAAGGCGCTGCTCTTTCCGCTGCTCTGCCGGATCCTTCGGGAAGACGGTCAGGAGATCCGCGGCGTTTACGAACGCAACGACGTGGCCATCCGGGAGCTGGAGGGGCTCACCCAGGGCAAGGGCTTTTTCCCGCTGCCCGGCCTGCCTGTTCCGGATTCCACCTTCACCGAAATCGTCGAAAACGGCATCCGTTATGGTGTGGATTTTGAAAACGGCCAGAAGACCGGCTTCTTCCTCGACCAGAAATACAACCGGCAGGCCGTGGCCCGGCTGGCCAGGGACAAACGGGTGCTGGACTGCTTCACCCATACCGGTTCCTTTGCCCTCAATGCGGCCATGGGCGGAGCCAGACATGTCCGCGCCGTGGATATTTCGGAAGCTGCCGTGGAGCTGGCCCGGGAAAACGCCCGCAGAAACGGGCTGGAGGATCGGATGAGCTTTGTGGCCTCCAATGTCTATGACCTGCTGCCCCAGATGGAGAGCAGCCCGGAGGAAAAATTCGACTTCATCATTCTGGATCCCCCCGCCTTCACCAAGAGCCGCCGGACGGTGGACAGCGCCACCCGGGGCTACAAGGAGATCAACCTGCGGGCCATGAAGCTGCTGCCCCGGGGCGGCTATCTGGCCACCTGCTCCTGCTCTCATTTCATGACGGAGGAGCTGTTCGTCGGCATGCTGAGAGAGGCTGCCCACGACGCCCATGTGCAGCTGCGTCAGATCGAAGCCCGCCAGCAGGCGCCGGATCATCCGATCCTCTGGAATGTCCCCGAGACCAATTACCTGAAGTTTTTCCTGTTTCAGGTGGTATAATCAAAAGCAAGGCCTCCGATTCACATGTTGGAGGCCTCAGGCTGTCGAAAAAGTGGTTTGCAAGAAAGAGTTGCACAAAAGAGGTAACGTGTATGCCCGCTGGAAGCGGGCATGGCTTTGTCCAGTTGGTATCTTGCGGCCTGCGGGCCGCGCTTTTTTGTCCTGATTGTCCGCGCCGGGCGCGGAAGAGCAGGATTTCGCGGCCTGCGGGCCGCGACCGGGCTCTGCCCTGGACCCGCAAGGAGCAAGCCCCTTGACCCATAATCCTTGGCAAAGGTCGTCAGGTGATACCAGCCCGAGAGAAGGCCATAAGGACTTCTCTCAGCTTTCACGCGAGCGAAAGCGATGGAACTTTATTTGTGCAATCTGTTGATGGGCGTTGCTTTTATCGACACGCTGAGGCCTCCGATTCACATGTCGGAGGCCTTCTTTTATGGATTACCGATTCATCTCGCTCTGCGGCCCAACCGCCTGATGAGAACGGATCATCCGCTCGATCTCCTTGAAATCGGAAGCGGGCAGGTCGCCGGGGATGGTGTTCTTGACGGCGGACATGGCATTGCCGAACTCCAGCGCCTTCCGGAAGCTGCCGTATTTGAGCAGGCCGAACAGAGCCCCCGCCACATAGGCATCACCGCTGCCGATGCGGTCCACCACCTCAATATCGGTGTAGGGCTCCTCCTCGTAAAACTGATCCTCCTCCGCGCTGTAAATGATGGAGGTGAAGGTGTGCTTTCTGGGGCTGATGACAGTACGTTTAGTGGTCGCCACCACCGAAACACCGTATTCCTCGCAGTAGCTCTTCATGATGCTCTGCAGATCGCCGGTCTTGGCGAACATCCTCCGGGAAGATTCCTCCGACACAAACAGAATATCCACATAGGGCAGAATGCTGCAGATGGTCTCCCGGGCCTCCTCCTCACTCCAGAGATTGGCACGGTAGTTGACGTCAAAGGAAATGCAGGTGCCCTGCGCCTTAAACCGCTTGATAACCTCGATGGCTACCTCCCGGCACTGCTTGCTCAGAGCCAGCGTGATGCCGCAGGTGTGGAAGAGCCGGGTGCTGGAATAGGTCTCTTCGGGAATCTCGTCCAGCGTCAGGAAGTTGATGGACGAATTCTTCCGGTCATAAATGACGCTGGGCTTTCTGGGATGGACGCCGCTCTCGTAGTAATACACGCCCAGCCGGGCTTCAGGACTGTCGTCGTACACCAAAAAGTCATCGCTGACGCCGCAGAAACGGATCCTGTTTTTGATGAAGGTGCCCATGTAATTGTCCGGCAGCTTGGAAATGA
>JAQXNQ010000299.1 GCA_029098085.1 Oscillospiraceae bacterium | reverse complement strand
CCGGACGATTCCTGCCGGGCGCTGCCGTACTCCTTCTCCCGGCCCCGGATCAGAGCGGGGTTCTTGGCCTTCGCCACCGGCACCGAGAAAACAAACTCGGTGTACTCGCCCTTGACACTGCGGACGATGATGTCGCCGCCGTGGAGGGTGACGATGGAGCGGACGATGTACAGCCCCAGACCCACGCCGTTCTTGTCCATGCCCCGGGAGCGGTCGGTCTTGTAGAACCGGTCGAACACCCGCGGGATCTCCTCCCTGGACAGGCCCTCGCCGGTGTTGCGAATGCCCACATAGGTCATGCCGCCGTCCACATGGAAGCTGAAGGAGAGGGTGCCGCCCTCGTTGACAAACTTCACGGCGTTTTCAATCAGGTTGTAGACCACCTGATGAATCAGGTCGGGGTCGGCCTCCACCATGACCTTGTCCACATCCAGCCCTTCCACCTCCAGCTTCTTCCCCTCGATGGAGCGCTCAAAGCTGAAGACGGTCTGGCAGATGATCTCGACGATGTTGAACTGGGTGGAGTTGATCTTCAGCTCGCCCGCCTCGATCCGGGACAGGTTCAGCATGCTCCGCACCAGCCGGGACAGCCGCTTGACCTCGTCCGACACGATCTGCAGGTACCGGCTCTGCTCCTCCCGGGGGATCGTGCCGTCCAGAATGCCGTCCACAAACCCGGCGATGGAGGTCATCGGCGTCTTGAGCTCATGGGAAACGTTGGCAATGAAGCTGCGGCGCATGGACTCCAGCGCCGACAGGGACTGGGCCATGTTGTTGAAGGCCATGGCCAGCTGTCCGATCTCGTCGTCAGCGTCCCGCGCCTCCACCTCCACCCGGGAGGAGAAGTCGCCCTGGCCGAACTTCCTGGCGGCCTGGGCCATCTGCCGCAGGGGCCGCACCATCCGGGCAGTGGCGTAATAGGTCACCACGAAGGCCAGCAGCAGCACCGCCACCGACGACAGCAGGAAGATCTTCAGCATCTGGGTGATGAAGATCTTCAGCTCCTCCGCCGAGGTGGAGATGAAGATGTAGCCGATCCGGCTGCCGTTTTCCAGATCCACCGGCAGACCGATGGTGTAGCGGGCCTCCTTATACAGCCCTTCCATCTTGCCCATCTCAAAATACCGGCCGCCTTTCGACAGCAGCTTCATGACCCGCTCCGGAAGCTGATAGGTGGTGTGGACGCAGGGCACCGTCTCGGAGCAGAGCTGGGTCACGCCGCCGGCGTCGGTCAGGTAGATGACCGAATCCGACGCACTGGCGAAAATCTGAAAATTCTTCCGGATGGACGCCGAATCCAGCGTCACCTTGCTGCCGTCCGAGCTGAGCTGATAGTTGCTGAGCACCACCCCCCGGGCGATGCCGGCGTTTTTCTGCAGCATCGTCATCTTCTCGGTGGTGAAGTACTTGGAGGCGAACATCAGAAACAGCGTCCCCAGCACCAGAATGGAGGCGATGACCACCGACGCGCAGACCCTGAAATACTTGGAAAAAATGCTTTTTTGCATGGCTGAAACCCTTTCTGCAGCGGGGCCGCATCACATAAAAGGGCCGCCCGCACGGCAGCCCCTCCGGTGATCCCCTTCTTACAGGAGATCGGTCACTTCAAATTTGTAGCCCACGCCCCAGACGGTCTTCAGGCACCACTTGTCCGAAACGCCCTCCAGCTTCTCGCGGAGCCGCTTGACATGGACGTCGATGGTGCGGGAGTCGCCGTAGTACTCAAAGCCCCAGACCTCGTCCAGCAGCTGATCCCGGGTATAAACCCGGTTGGGGTGGGAAGCCAGATGGAACAGCAGCTCCAGCTCTTTGGGCGGGGTGTCGATGACCTTGCCGTCCACCTTCAGCTCGTAGCGGGTCATGTTGACCACCAGCTTGTCGTAGGAGACCTCCTTGACGTCGGAGGCCTGGCTGCTTTGGCCCACCCGGCGCAGCACCGCCTTGACCCGGGCGATGATCTCCTTGGTGTCGAAGGGCTTGACCACATAGTCGTCGGCGCCCAGCTCCAGGCCCAGCACCTTGTCGAAGGTCTCGCCCTTGGCGGTCAGCATGATGATGGGAGCCTGGCTCTTTTTGCGGATCTCCCGGCAGACCTGCCAGCCGTCCAGGCCGGGCAGCATGATATCCAGCAGCACCAGCTCGGGGTGCAGGGTCTCGAATTTCAGCAGCGCTTCCTCGCCGTCATGGGCCAGAATCACGCTGTAGCCCTCCTTTTCCAGATAGAGGCGCAGCAGTTCACAGATGTTTTTGTCGTCGTCCACGACCAGAATTTTGCCCAGTGCCATGGTCATTCTTCCTTTCTGTCCATGTATGATCCGAAGGGAATTTTCTCTTTTCCGCCGCTTCAGCCTGCGGCAGGCCAATTTTTAATTGGTAATATAAGTATAGCATGTTCACATTTGAAATGGTAGACGTTTTGTGAAGAAAGTGCAGAGAACCTTTGAACTTATTTGAGGGATTTTTTATCGGAAATCACAAATATGACTTCAGTTTTCATTTTTCACAGAATTCCCGCATTTTCCGGAATTTCCAAAGCTACATTCCTGCATGCTCCGGCTGATTCTTCAGTTTTTATCCGGTATCCTCAGCCCGGCGTCCGCAGCCCCTTCGGATAATGGTTCTTGATGACGCCGCCCGAGGCCTTGCCCAGCCCCAGCGGAAAACCGTCCGCCTGAACCGTCAGCCAGCCGGACAGCCCCGGCCCCGGCAGGGTCTCGCCCCGGAGGAAGGCCGCGATTTCCCTACTGTCCGCCGGGAAATCCGCCCTTTGCAGAAAGCCGTCCGGCGGCAGGGCCAGACAGAGGGCGTGGGAGGGCTCGAAGCGGTTTTTCCGGACGGTGCCCAGATGCAGGCCCGGCCGCAGCACCCGCAGCCCCTCCAGCGGAAACAGCTCCACCGGCGCGGCGTACAGCTCGCTGCCGAACAGCAGCGGGATCTGTCCCTCCAGCGGATCCAGCCGCAGGGCCCCGTCCCGGAACTGCCGGAAGGCCTCCAGCGCCCCCTTGTCCCGGCAGGGCGCCGGATGGGACTGCCGGAGATTCCCGCCGCTTCCGTCCTTCTGAAAGGCCGCCGCGAAATGGCCCTCGCCCCGCACCCGGTGGGGCCAGATCCGGATGGTTTTGTCCAGCTCCGCCGGGGACCCGGGAACCCAGTCCGGCCGTCCGGGAGAAAAGAAGCGGGACAGGCCGGTATCCACCAGCGAAAGGGACGGCTCCGCCGCCAGCAGCGCCGCCACCGTGCCCTCGTTTTCCTCCGGCGAGAAGGTGCAGGTGGAATAGACCAGCCGCCCGCCGGGCCTCAGCATCCGCACGGCGTTTTGCAGGATCATCAGCTGCCGCTCGGCGCACATCCGCACATTTTCCGGGCTCCACTGGCTGCAGGCCTCAGGATCCTTGCGGAACATGCCCTCACCGGAGCAGGGAGCGTCCACCAGAATCCGGTCGAAGAATTCCGGCAGCCGCTGGGCCAGCCGCCCGCTATCCTCATTCAGCACCACGCATGCCCGGACGCCCAGCCGCTCCAGATTCTGGGCCAGAATCTTCGCCCGCCCGGTGACAATCTCGTTGGCCACCAGCAGACCCTGCCCCCGCATCCTGCCGGCCAGATGGGTGGTCTTGCCGCCGGGGGCGGCGCAGAGATCCAGCACCCGCTCGCCCGGCCGGGGATCCAGCGCGGCAGCGGCAGACATGGCGCTGGGCTCCTGAATATAGTACAGTCCCGCTTCGTGCCAGGGATGGCGGCCGGGACGATCCTCCTCCCGGTAATAGAAGCCCTCCTCCGCCCAGGGCACCGGCTCCAGCGGGAAGGGGGCCCGCTGCCGCAGCTCCTCCGGGGAGAGCTTCAGCAGGTTGGCCCGCAGGCCGAAGGCCCGTTCCCCCTCCAGACTGCTGAGAAAATCGGGATACTCGTCCCCCAGCAGGGACTGCATCCGGGTCAGAAACGCTTCAGGCAGCATGTGGATTCTCCTATCGGTTCAGAATGTAGGTCAGCTCGGGGGCGTCCTCACCGGGAAAGGCCCGGTTACGGCGGACGCCGACGCCCTCTGCCCGGGTCATGCCCAGCTTCTCCATGATCCGGAAGGAGCCGGTGTTGCGGGCATCGCAGTGGGCGGTCAGCCGCCGCAGCCCCAGCTCACCGAGCGCAAAGTCCCGGACAGCCTCCGCCGCTTCGAGGGCGTATCCCTGCCCCCAGTAGTCCCGGTGGAGGATCCAGCCCAGCTCGCCGCTCACCCTCGCCTCATCCGGG
>JAQXNQ010000298.1 GCA_029098085.1 Oscillospiraceae bacterium | reverse complement strand
ATAAAAGCAGTATACACCCCCAAGCTGAAGACCTGCTGAAAAACAGCTGACGGGAAGGCGAATTTTTCGTTTCCCCGGTGTATGAACGGGCTGCAGGGGCGGAATCATTGACAATGCTCGGAAAGAATTTTATAATTTATAATAATGCCTGCTGGATAACCGCATGGCAGACCTGCACCATGGGCGGAAGGGACGATAAAAATTTTGTGGACGGCACAAGGAGGCTCAGCATGAAACAACTTGCATTTGACGAAACAGGCTTTTCGGTAAACGGTGAGGACGCGTTTCTGATTTCGGGGGAATTCCACTATTTCCGGGTTCCGGCGGATGAGTGGAAGCGCCGCATGGAGCTGTTTAAGGAGGCCGGAGGCAACAGCATCGCCACCTATGTGCCGTGGTGCATCCACGAGCCAGAGGAAGGACGCATTCTGTTCGACGATATCCCTCAGCGCAGTCTGACCCACTTTCTGGAGACCGCGCGGGAGGTTGGACTGATGGTCATCCTGCGGCCGGGACCCTATCAGTACTCCGAGCTGGTCGGGGACGGCCTGCCGGACTGGCTGTACGCGGATTACCCCGAATTGCTGGCCCGGAATCGTCAGGGCGAGATTTTCGGCCGTAAGGCGGCTTCCTATCTGCATCCGCTGTTTCTGGAGAAGGCCAGACGCTACTACCGGGCCTTTGCGGAGGTGGTGCGCCCGTTCGCTTCGGATCCGGTGGTGATGCTGCAGGTGGACAACGAGCTGACCGGCGTCCATGTGTGGTTCGGCTCCATTGACTATAACCCGGAAACCTACGGCTTCGGCAGGGAGGATGGACGGTACGCCCGGTTCCTCCGACAGAAGTATGGCAGCATCGACAGGTTGAATGAGGCTTACGGAAGCAGATTTGGCAGCTTTGCGGAGCTTTCGCCCCTGGATCGGGACATCCCGGCTGATGGGCTGCGGAGCAGGGATTATGACGACTGCTATTACGCGTCCATGGCGGAGTATCTGTGCACGCTGGCCTGCTGGCTCAAAGAGGACGGACTGGATCTGCCGGTCTGCCACAATTCCGCCGGGCCCAATATGAACAGCGTGTTTGTGGAAACGGTGCGGCAGATGCCGAAGCCGTTCCTGCTGGGCAGCGATCATTACTACAATCTGCACCAGGGATGGGATCAGAACAACCCGACGCCGCAGTATGCGATTCATTGTCTGTCTTCCTGCGAGATGCTGCGGCTGCTGGGGATGCCGCCGACGGTGCTGGAGCTGCCGGGCGGCTCCCCGTCCGATACCCCTCCGATTCTGCCGGAGGATCTGCTGGCCTGCTATTTTACCAATCTGGCCATGGGCATGAAGGGCATGAACTACTATGTCTTTACCGGCGGTCCCAATTTTGAGGACAACGGCTCCACCTGCGAGATTTATGATTACAACGCCTTTGTCGGAGCGGACGGATCGGTTCGCCCCACCTATCAGAGCCTGAAGGTATTCAATGAATTCTGCACCGCGCACAGCTGGATGCAGCGTGCCCAAAGGAAAACCAGTGCAGCCGTGGGCTTTGAATGGCAGACGGTCCGGAAAAACCTGAGCGGTTTCGCGGCGGGCAGCGTCAACAGCTTCCGGTTTGCCTCCGCCGGACTTCTGTACACCATGATGTGCTCCCGGTATGCCCCTGCTCTGGCGGCGCTGGACGGCAGTCTGGATTCCGGGCGTCCGCTGATTCTGCCCTGCGGGCTGGATATGTCTCCGGAGGCGCAGCAGCGGGTGGCGGACTTTGCCGCGGCGGGCGGTAGGGTTTTGCTCTGCGGAGAACTGCCGCAGATGGATCCGGACGGAAAGTCCTGCACCCTGCTGCAGCAGGCGCTCGGTGTCAGGATCAGCCGGACAGAGCAGAATCAGGCCGTGGCCTTTGAAGAGATCGGGCGGGTATATGGCCTGACGGTACATTCCCTGCTGGATGAGCTGCCGGAGGGTGCCCGGGTACTGGCCCGCGAAAAGCAAAGCGGAAGGCCGGTCTGCGCGGAGCTGCCGGTGGGCCGCGGAACGGTCATCCTTTTGGGCGCCAGCTGGCAGATGACGGCTTTTGCTCAGGCGCAGATGCTGGAATACCTGCTGGATCGTCTGGGAGCAAAGCCCTGCGTTTCTTCTCAGAACCGCAATATCTTCACCTCGCTCATAGAGGGTGAGGGCCATCGGGTGCTGTTTGTGCTGAACCTGTACAGTGCTCCCCAACAGACGGCCGTTTCGGTGTATGATGATGCCGGGCAGGTGATCTGGCAGAGGGAGCTGCAGCTGAAGGCCATGGAGGTGCAGCATTTTGAACTGATCCGCTGATCCTGTGGATCAATCCCGTTTACACGGCTCTTTTAGAGAATTGGAAAATACGTGCAAACGCTGCAAAGGGGCCTCCCGTTTCCGGGAAGCCCCTTTTGATTTGTCAGACAAGCCGCAGGGTCTCGCCCGCGGGGACACGATACTCCTTGCCGTTCAGCGAGAAATACAGGTCGGTGGCCGTGGGATTTTCCGCCAGATGCAGATCGATGCTGAACCGCAGCTGACGATAAGCCGTGATGTAGTCGAAGATCTGAAGATTGGTGGCATACCAGACATCCGGCTGCCCGCCGATCTTTTCCGCGAAATCTTCGATGACCGTCCAGTTGTCCCGCATCTCGAATTCATAGCTGTGACCCCACAGATAGAACAGCTGCGCTTCCCGATGTACATCGCTCTGTAGGAAGGCATCGCCCAGCTCCATCAGTCTGGGATCGTTGTGGTGGTAGGTTGCCGGCAGCCGGAGCCAATCATCAGGCAGCTGAAAGCTTTCGGTGGAGACGACGGTTCTGGCGTAGAGAATCCCCGCCGTTTTCAGGGCATCCACTACACTGTCGCTGTAGGTGCCGTAGGGGTACGCCATACCGCGGACGATCTGCCCGGAGAGCTCCTCCAGTCTGCGGCGATCCTCCAGGACCTCCAATGCGGCCTGAGCGGGCGGAAGCTGCTCCAGAAAGGGATGAGTGACGCCGTGAACGGCGATTTCGCTGCCCGACTGCAGGTAAAGATCGATGGCCTGCTTTGCCGTCATCCGCCGGTGAATCTGCCCTGCCGGATAAACGGTCCCTTCCGGGGCAAAGAGACCGGAGTTGAGGTTGAAGGTGCCCTTCAACCCGTGTTTTTCCATGATGTCAATGAGGCGGATGTCCTGCTCCACGCCGTCGTCATAGCTCATGGTGAAGGCTTTGGTTTTTCCGCCGGGAAAACGCATAAACAGATCCATGGTATCGCTCCTCTCAAAATAGCTGCGGATGCAGCTTTTAGCGTTTCAGGGTCGAGGGCAGGCTGCTGCTCTTTACGGCTGGCGCACCGTCTTGTCCCGAAAATACACCATTATTATAGCACACATTCCGCAAAAAACAACCGTCGAATATGGGTGTCCCGGATAGCTGCTTTTTTGGACGGTTTGGGCAGCGCTGAAAAACAGGCG
>JAQXNQ010000297.1 GCA_029098085.1 Oscillospiraceae bacterium | reverse complement strand
ATACGCCCCCACCTCCCGGATGACCAACACCTTCATCGCCGCCGGCGAGGACAGCGATGAAGCCATCATCGCCTCGATTCAGAACGGCCTCTACGCCAGAAAGATGGGCGGCGGCTCGGTGAATCCCGCCACCGGCGAGTTCAACTTCGCCGTCAGTGAGGGGTATCTGGTTCGAGGCGGCCAGATCTGCGAGCCGGTTCGGGGCGCCAGCCTCATCGGCAAGGGCTCCGATATCCTGATGGACATCGACATGGTGGGCAAAAACCTCCAGCGGGGCCAGGGCATGTGCGGCGCTTCCAGCGGCTATATCCCCACCGATGTGGGCCAGCCCATGATCCGCGTCCGTGAAATCACCGTGGGCGGCCGGGAATAAGGCGGCAGAAAGGAAAATGACGATGGAATACAAGGTATTTGAACAGGCTGTTGCTGCTGCCGCTGCCCATCAGGGGATCGGCGAATATGAGCTGTATTATCAGAAGGACGCCGACGATCAGGTGGGCGTCTTTGAGGGTCAGGTGGAGAAATTTGCCAGCTCGGTGTCGGAGGGCGTCTGCTTCCGCTGCATCGCGGACGGAAAGGCGGGTCAGTCCTCCACCGAGCTGCTGACCGAAGAGGAAGCGGAGGCGCTGGTAGAGCGGGCTCTGGAGAGCGCCCGTTATACCGAAGGGGAAGGGGATTCCTTCCATGCAGGCGGCGGCGACTGCCCGCCCGCAGCATCCTGCCCTGAGACAGACACGGCGCTGAACATCGAAAAGGCCCTGTCCATTGAGAAGCTGGCTCTGTCGGCGGATTCCCGGGTGGAGATGGCCCAGTCGTCGGTGGATCAGGTGTCCCGGCTGGTGCGGCTGAGCAATTCCCACGGTCTGCGGCTGGAGAAGAGCGGCGCCATGACGGTGGGAGCCGCCGAGGTCGTGGTCAGCAGCGATGGGGAAAAGTACAGCGATTACGCCATCCGCACCGCCGCCGCGCCCACTGCGCTGCAGGAGCAGCAGGTGGCCGAGAGCGCCGTGGAGAAGGCATCCGCCCAGATCGGCGGACGGCCCGTTCCCTCCGGCAGCTATCCGATTCTGCTGAAAAACAGCCAGATGGCGGCGTTTCTGGAGATTTTCGCGGGCGCCTTTTCCGCCAAGAACGCCCAGGACGGCCTGTCCCGGCTGAAGGGTCAGGAGGGGCAGACCATCGCCTCCCCGCTGGTGACCATCGTGGACGACCCCAGCCATCCGGACAGCCATTTCCCGTCTCCCTTTGATGCCGAGGGCGTGCTCACCGCCCGCCGGAAGGTGGTCAAAGACGGCGTGCTGCAAACCCTGCTCCACAACCGCAGAACCGCCGCAAAGGCCGGTGTTTCCAGCACCGGCAACGCCAGCAAGGCGTCCTACGCCGCGCCGGTGGAGGTGGCCCCCTTCACCTTCTTCCTGCAGCCCGGCAGCCTGTCCAAAGAGGAGCTGTACCGGAAGGCCGGGGAGAAAGCCATCCTCATCACCTTCATGAAGGGTGCCCATGCCGGAGCCAACCCGGTCACCGGCGATTTCTCGCTGGAGTCCAAGGGCTTTCTGGTGGAAAACGGCGTCGTAACCCGTCCGGTGCAGGGGATTACCGTGGCCGGCAACTTCTTTGACCTGCTCAAGGGCATCACCGGCATCGCCGACGATCTGGAGATGGACTTCAGCGGCGGCGCAACGGCCTTCGGTGCACCCACCGTGCTGGTGGAGGGCCTGAGCGTGGCGGGGGAATAAAGCTTTCAGTTCCCAATAGAGTCAGAAATCCGGAGGCCCTCTGCCCTCCGGATGCAGCGTGTCGATAAAGTCGCTACTGATTAGCGATTTGCACAAATAGGCAATACACTTTCAATTGGTTGCCAAAGCATTTAAAGTTTTACTCGATTTTTTTCAAAAAATCGCGGATTCCAAAGGCAGAGCCTTGGTCGCGCTCCGCAGAGCGCGAAATCCTGCTCCTCCGCGCCCGAACGTATACCAACAACTTCAAAGGGAGCACTTACGCGCAAGAACGCTTGCGTTCTTGCAGCTTTCCGCTTGCGGAAAGCGATGTAGAGCCGCAAGAT
>JAQXNQ010000296.1 GCA_029098085.1 Oscillospiraceae bacterium | reverse complement strand
TCAGAATGTCCAGATAGCCGGTGGTGAAGTCCAGCGCCTTCCAGACCACGCTCCGCGCGGCGCCCAGAGGGCCGTTCAGCAAACCGGCAGACACGACAAACAAAAGGGCGATCATGATCAGACGCTCATATTTCATGATGGCGAAATAGGTACGCTCGGGCAGAACCAGATTCAGTACCCGGGAACCGTCCAGCGGCGGGATGGGCAGCAGGTTGAAGACCGCCAGACCCACATTGACGCTGACCATAATATAGAAGATATTCTGCAGGCTGGAGGCAAAAGTGGCGACAAAGCCGCCGGACAGCAGGGCCTGAGGCAGAACCAGCAGCTTATAGCAGACCGCGCTCAGGTAGGCCAGCAGCAGATTGGACACCGGCCCTGCAAGAGAAGAAATGGCCATGCCGGTCTTGGGGTTTTTGAAGTTGCGGGGATTGATGGGAACGGGCTTTGCCCAGCCGATGCCGCAAAGCAGCATCATCAGCGCGCCGATGGGCTCCAGATGCTTCAGGGGATTCAGGGTCATTCTGCCCTGCCAGCGGGCAGTGGGATCCCCCAGCCTGTTGGCTGTCCAGGCGTGGGCAAACTCGTGAAAGGGCAGCGCCGTCAGAAGCGCGATGCCGTAAACAAAGGTCCTGTAGAGGAACTGTACCATATAGCTGCTCATTTCATTTCTCCATGTCCCGGCGCTGTACTGAGGCTTTTCCGGAGGCCGCCGCACCTCCGGGCCCGCTCTGCCGCTTTGGGCTTGACAGAAACCGCTGTACCTATTATACTGGTATTGGCCGCAAATTACAAGGCGGTCACAGAGAAATTCAGGCTTTTTTCATCTTTGCCGAAAAATTCTTTGCAAAAGATCGGCAAAAGGGCTTGATTTTTCTCGGAGAATCTGCTAGAATATATGATGCTATGTGAAAATCAAAGGAGGTGCAGAAAATGGCTAAATGTGATTTCTGCGGAAAAGACGTTGCTTTCGGTATCAAAGTGTCTCACTCGCACAGACGTACCAACAGAACCTGGAAACCCAACGTGATGAAGATCAAGGCTCTGGTCGATGGCAAGCCCTGCCGTGTTCACGCCTGCACCCGGTGCCTGCGGTCTGGCAAAGTTACCAGAGCTGTCTGAGCATCGTCCAACAGCGAATGATAAAAGCGCGGAGCGATCCGCGCTTTTTCGTTTTGTACGGAGGAGATGAGCTCCTCCTTTTTTATTGCAAGCACTGACAGGCCATGCGGTCGGTCAATGAACTTCTCCCAGATATTCCCGAATCCGTTCCGCCGCCGTGCGGATAAAACTCCGGATGGATTCCTCACTGGCGTAGCGCACCGGCAGGTACTCCCGGGGCACCTCATACCAGGCCAGCGTCCGGGCGTTCCACCGGTCGACCTCCTCCGCTGATACCATGCCGGGCAGGTCATAGCCATGGGCCGCCTGCAGCAGCGCCCACAGCTCCGGCCGCCGGGGAAGCGTTTTATACAGCCGGATGTCGGCCACATCGGTATCGTTGTAGTAGGCGGCTTTCTCATTCTGAAGGGGAGCGGGATCTTCCCGGTACCGCTGTACAAAGCCGTCGTAAAAGGCCTGCTTCCAGTAAATATCGGTGAGCAGATGCACCAGATATCCCATCAGGTAGTCACGGGAGATGCCGGAGCGCTCATAGTCCGGAAAGCGCTGACAGAAAGAATCGATCCGATCCAGAAACCTGGGGCTTCGGGCGCCGGCATGGGAAAGGGACTTGGCGTCTGAAGCAGGATGCTCCCGCATATGGATGGCGTCCGGGGCAATACTTCCCAGATAGTAAGCTGAACGTTCAGCAGGCCGAACGATTCCCTCCTCCTCCAGCAGCAGAGCGGTGGACAGGTGCACCATGGGCAGCGGCATGATAAAGCCTCCTTGACAAAACTCTCATTTTTTATGATTATACCACAGTGACAGACAGTTGTCCATCCCAAGAAACGCGCTCCGCAGCCTGTACCCTGCCTGCCCATCCTCTTTGCCGACAGATTCCTTTATTTCTGAAAAACCTTGCCCCCGCCCCTTGAAAAAGAAAGCAGAATATACTATAATGAGTAAAGGAACGGACACAAACAGGCGGTTCCCTGCCTGCTTGCGGCTTTTCTTTTGAAATTCACAGCTGGAGTGTTTTTGATGGAATATATTTCCCACTCTCCCCGGGAAACGGAAGAGTTTGCCGCGCGGTTTGCCCGGCTTCTGCAGCCCGGCGATGTGGTGGCCTTCCGGGGCTCTCTGGGCGCTGGAAAGACCGCTTTTGTCCGGGGAATGGCATCTGCTCTGGCCCCTGACGCCGAGGTCTCCAGTCCCACCTTTGCTCTGGTCAATGAATACGACGGAACCCTCCCTCTCTGGCACTTTGATATGTACCGCATTACCTCGGTGGAGGATGTGGATTCCACCGGTTTTTACGATTACCTGGACATGGGCGGCGTGCTGGCGGTGGAATGGAGCGAAAACATCGAGGCAGCTCTGCCGGACAGTTCCATTTTTGTCTCGCTGGAGCCCGTCCCCGGCGGCTCTGACACCGACCGGCGCATCACCATCAGCGGAAAGGAGGCGGCGCGCTTTGAAGCTTCTCTGCTTTGACACCACCGCCAAAACCGCTTCGGCGGCTGTGGTGACCGAGGGAAAAATTCTGGCGGAAAGCTCCGTTACCACCGGTCTCACCCACTCCCAGACCCTGATGCCCCTGACTGACGGCATGCTAAAGGCCGCCGGACTGACGCTCGGCGACATCGACCTGGTGGCCGTCAGCCACGGCCCCGGCTCCTTTACCGGCCTGCGGATCGGCATCGGCACCGTCAAGGGCATCTGCCAGGGCAGTGGCAAAAAATGCATCGGTATTTCAACGCTGGAAGCGCTGGCCTATGCCTATGAAGGCCAGGATGTACTGATCTGCCCGGTCATGGATGCCCGGTGCAAACAGGTTTACACCGCCCTGTTTCAGGGGCGGAATAACCTGACGGGCGGCGTGGGCCGGCTCTGGAACGACATCGCCCTGTCCATCGAGGAGCTGGGCCGGAATCTGAAGGAAACCCGCGTTCCCATCATGCTGGTCGGCGACGGGGCCGAGCTGGTCTATCAGGCGCTGGCCGGACAGAATCCGTCCCTGCGGCTGGCTGCGCCCGGCATGCGGCTGCAGCGGGCAGCCAATGTGGGCTTTGCGGCGCTGGAGCACCTGAAAACGGAGGAGCCCATCTCCCCCGACCTGCTGATGCCCCAATATCTCCGCCTGCCTCAGGCGGAACGGGAACTGCTGGCCAAACAGCAGGCTCAAAAAAACGGCTGATGCCGCTCTCCCAAACCTATTCTGGAGGAATGATAGAATGTTAGCTCTTGCCAGTGATCACGGCGGCTTTGAACTGAAACAGGCCGTCAAGGACTATCTGGACGAAAAACACATCCCCTACACCGATTTTGGCTGCTTTACCGGCGAGTCCTGCGACTACCCCGACATGGCCAGACTGGCCTGCGACGCAGTGGTCGACGGCCGCTGCGACAAGGCGCTGCTGTTCTGCGGCACCGGCATTGGCATCTCGATGGCGGCCAACAAGATCAAAGGAATTCGGGCGGCGGCCTGCTCCGACTGGTTCTCTGCCAAATATACCCGCGCCCACAACGACGCCAACGCCCTTTGTCTGGGCGGACGGGTGGTCGGCCCGGGTCTTGCCATCGAACTGGTGGATGTGTTTCTGAATACCCCCTTTGAAGGCGGACGGCACAGCCGCCGGGTGGACAAGCTGACTGCTCTGGAAGAGCAGCGATAACGTTAAATATGGGGAGTGATCCCCTTTTAGGAGGAAATATCATGAGCAAGATCGTCATTATGGATCATCCGCTGATCAAACACAAAATTTCCCTGCTCCGCGACAAGAACACCGGCTCCAAGGAATTCCGCGAGCTGGTCTCCGAGATCGCCATGCTGATGTGCTACGAGGCCACCCGTGATCTCCCTCTGAAGGAGGTCGAGGTGGAAACTCCTCTGGCCGTAGCCAAGACCCAGGTCATCAACGGCGTCAAGGTGGCCTTCGTGCCCATTCTGCGTGCCGGTCTGGGCATGGTGGAAGGCATGCTGAATCTGGTGCCTGCCGCTAAGATCGGCCATATCGGTATGTACCGGGATCCCGAGACCCTGGCTCCCAAGGAATACTACTGCAAGCTTCCCTCTGATATCGCCTCCCGTGAGACCTATGTGCTGGATCCCATGCTGGCCACCGGCGGCAGCGCCATGGACGCCATCGACGCACTGAAGCAGCGTGGCGTCAAGAACATCAAGTTCCTCTGCATTCTGGCCGCTCCCGAAGGTCTGAAGGCCCTGTCCGAGGCCCATCCCGACGTGCCGATCTACTGCGCCCATATGGACGAGCGGCTCAACAGCCACGGCTACATTCTCCCCGGTCTGGGAGATGCCGGCGACCGGATCTTCGGCACCAAATAAACCCCCTGAATATGACGAAGGCAGGATCGAAACGATCCTGCCTTTTTTCTATATGGATGTCAGACGCTGCCGGACCCATTCATTCTTTGGCGGCAGCCGCGGCAGCCTTCAGCCGGGCCAGATCAATGTCGGCGGGGACGGTGCAGTCGGCGCCCAGCATGAAGCCCCTGCGGCCGAAGGAAGCGATGATGCGCCTCGTTTCAGCGGCGATCTCCTCCGGTGTACCTTCGGTCAGCAGGCCGTGGTTGTCCAGGCCGCCCAGAATGGGTTTGCAGAACAGGGTCCTCCCCTCCTCCAGCGAAAGGCCGGTGCGGTGCACATCCCAGTTGAACAGGTCGCCGGGGTAGTCGGCATACCGCTCCGGGCTGGAGCGGAAGCCGTGATCCGCCTCGCCGCAGATATGGACGATGGTATAGCCGCCCAGCGCTTTGGCCCGCTCCAGCACCTGCAAATCAAAGGGTCTGACCAGTCTGCCCCAGACCTCGGGGATGAATCGCCGGGGCTCACTGAACTGACCGGAATAATAGATGCCGGAGGCGCCGGCCTGCAGATAGCCCTCAGTCCAGTCGGTGAGCACATCGGCGATCTTCGAAACGCCGGCAGCCACCGAATCGGGATCCTCAGCGCAGTGGCGCATAAAAGTGGCTTCATCGCTGCCGCCGAAGATATAAGCCCAGCTGGCCAGCTTGAAGGGACTCCACATGGTGGGGAAAATCATGACCTCCTCCCCAACCTCCTGAGCCAGCAGCCGGATGACCTCTTCCATTTTGCGGTACTGGGGGCAATCCCGGCCGGGCAGCGTGATTTCCCGCCAGTCGGAAGCATGCTCAATCTTCAGGCCATGGGTCAGATCCTGACCGAAGCAATCGTCCATAATTTTGATGATGTCGCCATTCAGCTCCCGGTACAGCTTCAGATGAGCATCCGCTGATTCCCGGGCCGTCAGGGACACCGGATAGTGGAACCAGAAGCCCACCGGCGTTACATCCGGCACCTCATTTGCGAAAACCGCTTTCATCCGTTCGATTTTGTTCACTTGGAAAGCCTCCCATCGTGGGGCCGCAGCCCTTTTTCAGTTTCATTGTAGACGGTTTTCCCGGCTCTGTCAAGTGAAAAAGTCTTTATGTAAAATCGCCCCTCCCAGCTCGGAAGGGGCGATTCTTTACAGCTTTTCCAGCATGGAAAGGACGATCCGGGCGGCATCGTCCGCAGCCAGCTGTTCAAAGGTATGGAAGCTCATGTCGGCTTCTTCGTCGGCGTTGTCCGAAATGCTGCGGATCACCACGAAGGGCAGCCCGTTGGCAGCGCAGACATGGGCGATGGCGCCGCCCTCCATCTCCACGGCCAGAGGCTGCAGCCGGGAAACGATGTCGTCCTTGACAGCCTTGCTCTCGATGAACTGGTCGCCGGTGGCGATCCGGCCCGGATGGCAGCGGACAAGACCCTCGCAGGCCTCCTCTGCCAGGCTGCGGAGGGTGGGGTCAGCGGTGAAGTACTCCAGATTGGGGTAGCCCAGTGCCAGAATGCGAAGATCCATATCATGATAGGTAACCTCGGTGGAAACCACCACATCCCGGATTTTCACGTCCCCTGCGCCGCCGGCGATGCCGGTGTTGATGACGGCGTCCACCGCAAAGTGGTCGATGAGCAGCTGAGCCGACATGGCCGAGTTGACCTTGCCGATGCCCGAGCAGACCAGCACCGCATCCTTTCCGCCCAGCATGCCTTCATAGAAGGTACGGCCGGCATACACCGATTCCTTTGTACCGGTCATTTTTTCCCGCAGCAGGGCAACCTCACTGCCCATGGCGCCAATAATTCCGATTTTTTTCATAACGTCCTGTCTTCCCTTCCGCCGGAATCAGCTTTCCGGCTGATGTTCCTTTTTGATCCCGAAAATCAGCCGCAGCAATCCGGCCACGGCCCGGGGACTTCTGATGACAACAACTTTCATGGATAACGCTCCTTTCCGGCAGCCTGACGGCTGCTTCTGCGCCATCATACGCCGGAAAGCCGGAATGGGTGCATCACAGATGGTCTGAAAGGATCAGCAGCAGCGTCCCTTTCTCCACCGAAATGACCGCCCGCTCCCCCTTCAGCTGGTAATTGCTGACCCCCAGTGGAAAGGAGCTGGTCAGCTCCGCGCCGGAGAGGGTGTAGCCGGTGCCCGACTCGCTGACTCCCTCGCACCGGTCCGAATAAGAAAACACCGACAGATGCCGGAAGGCGGTGTCCAGCCCCACCGAGCCGTCCCGCACCATGGTGCAGAGATGGCCGCCGTCCAGCAGGGTTCCGCTGGCGCCCTGCTCCAGCAGATAGGCCAGACTCTGGATATTGGCATAGGTGTGATCCAGCCGCCCGCCCAGCGCGCCGAACAGCAGAAACTCCCGGCAGCCCTCCTCCAGACCGGTCTTGATGGCCAGCATGGTGTCGGTGTCGTCCTTGCGCACCGGATAAAGCCGGGCCCCCTCCGGCACCTGAGCGGATTCCAGCGAGTCCATATCCCCCAGAACCAGCGAGGGGGTCACCCCCAGCAGGGCGGCGTTGCGCAGCCCCCCGTCGGCGGCGATGATCAGATCGTCCGCTTCCCGGCTCCACATCTCCCTCAGCCGCTCCGGAGCCTCCATGGGCCCGGCGGCGAATATGACGCATCTCATTTCTTTTCCTCCCGTTCCCAGTCGGGGATCTTTTTCGCATCCTCATACAGGGTCAGATAGCTGTCATGGCGGCTTCTGGAAATCTCCCCCGCCTCCACCGCCGCCAGCACGGCGCAGCCCTTCTCCTTCAGATGGGCGCAGTCGGCAAAGCGGCATTTGCCCTCATAGGGGGCAAATTCCCGGAAGCAGCGGCTCAGCTCCTCCTTGCGGATGGGCTCATATTTCTCCAGCTCCACCGTGGAAAAACCAGGAGTGTCCGCCACATAGCCGCCGCCCAGGATGGGAAACAGCTCCACATGGCGGGTGGTGTGGCGGCCGCGGCCCAGCTTGTCGCTGATGGCGGCGGTGCGCAGGGACAGCTCCGGGAACAGCCGGTTCATCATTGTGGATTTGCCCACGCCGGAGTTGCCGATGAAAATGGAGGTTTTCCCCTGCATAAGCGCCAGAATTTCCTCCCGGCCCGGCTCATCCTCTCCGCTGAACAGCACCCGGAAACCGGCCTTCTGATAGATGGCGGCGAAGTCCTCTCCGCCGTCCAGATCGGTCTTGGTGATCAGGATCACCGGCTCAATCCCTTTGTACTCGCAGACTGTGATCAGCTTGTCCAGCACCAGCGCGTTGGGAGACGGCTTCACCGACGACACCGTCATCAGTGCCAGATCCAGATTGGCCGCCGGCGGACGGAGAATCTCGTTTTTCCGGGGCAGGATCTCCCAGATGACGCCATCCTCAACCCTGACCCGATCCCCTACCAGCGGAGTGATGTTCTGTTTGCGGAAAACGCCTCTGGCCCTGCACTCCAGCATCTGTTCCGGCGCGTCATCCGGTATCACGGCATACAGACCGCTGATGGATCTGATGATCAATCCCTCTGTCAAAAAATACTGCCTCCTTATCCGGCAATGGGCGGCCCGCCCCAAAGCAGACCGCCCTGTTCCTGTCAGGAATACGATTCAGCGCCATCCGGTCCGGAAGGAGCCTCCGGATCGGAAGGAGCCGGACCCGTGGGATACTGCGGACCGCTCTCCGGCTCACCGGGGCCCTCCGGGCCTTCAGGATCAATGGGATCTTCGCTGCCCTGCTGAATCGCATCTTCATAATACCCCTCGGCCAGCGTGTATTCACCGTTTTCAAAGTCCACATTGAAAACAGCGTATTTCCGACCGTCCATCGAAATGATGACCTGCTGCAGACCCTTGCCCTCCATGCTCAGGCTCACCGACGGGGTCATGGCCGGGTTGACGGTCATGCTGCCGGCATCCACCGAATCAATATAAACCACCAGCGTGTAGTCTCTGGAAGCGGAACCGATGGGGAAATCCACCTGCACATCGGTTTGCTGATAGAAACCGGAGCCGTTGCTGACCGAAAGCTCCACCGTGTCGCCCTCCTTGACGTAGTCATTGGGCTCCAGGCTCTGCTCCACAACAATGCCGGCCTCCTGATCGCTGTCCACCTCGGTGACGGTCACAGCCAGACCCACGGCCGCCATCCGGGCGGTGGCGTCCTCTACGTCACGGCCTACCACATTGGGCACCTTGGAGGCCACCTGCGCCTGACCGCGGCTGATATACAGCACAATGGGCGTGGTTTTTTCCACCTGAGTGCCCACCGGCGGATCGGTCTGGATCACCTGGTCGGCTGGGACGCCTTCCACCACCTGGGTGCGGATGGTGTAGTCCAGCCCCATGTTGTACAGAGTCTGTTCGGCTTCCCGCACATCCCTGCCCACCAGATCCGGCACCACCAGCGTGACAATGCCGTCGCTGACCTTGATGCGGATGGTGCGGTTGACCTTGACCGTGGTGCCCGGCTGGACGCTCTGATAATAAATCTGCCCGGCGGGGTAGCTGTCGGTCAGCTCCCGCTCCTCCACCACGAAATTGAACTGCTTATATGCATCCTGCGTCCGGATCTCGTCATAAACCATCCCTACCAGATTGGGCATGGGCGTCTCTGCCACCTTTTCATCCCGCCCCCAGTAGAAAAAACCCAGCAGCACCATCAGAGCGGTGATGCAGCAGGCGGCGGCGATGCCGGTGAGGATCAGGATGGTGGGACTGCGCTTGATGACCACGATCTCCTCGTCGTCCTCTTCCTCGTCCTCCTGCCGGATAGTTCTGATCGACTGGCTGTATTCTTCAGGCTGAGTCTCCTCCCGCATGTACTTGTATTCAAAGACGATGGAAGGATTGCTCTTGAACTCCTCAATGGCAGCCAGCATCTCCCGGGCAGAGCGGTAGCGGAGGTTTTTATCCTTCTGCATGGCCTTCTCCACGATCTCGCACAGGCCGGTGGGCACGCCGGGATTCACATCCTGCAGCGGCACCGGACGGTTGTGCAGGTGCTTCATGGCCACCTCTTCCGGCGTTTCGCCGTCAAAGGGAACCGCGCCCGCCAGCATCTCGTACAGCAGCACGCCCACCGAATAAATGTCGCTCTTGGCGTCCGACTCCTCGCCGCAGGCCTGCTCGGGGCTGATATAGTGAACCGAACCGATGGCCCGGTTCTGGCCGCCCCGGATGTCCTCCCGGGCAAAGCGGGCGATGCCGAAATCCATGACCTTGATGGAGCCGTCCCGCAGCAGCATGATGTTCTGGGACTTGATGTCCCGGTGCACCACCCCGTGCTCATGGGCATGCTGCAGCGCCCGCAGAATCTGGGTCACAAAATGCACCGCGTCCTTCCAGCGCAGCTGCCCCTGATGCCGGATATACTGGTTCAGGGTGATGCCGTCGATATACTCCATGACGATATACTGGTCGGCGCCGGTGAAGTTCACATCGAACACCTTGACGATGTTGGGATGATCCAGCACCGCGATGACCTTGGACTCGTTGCGGAACCGCCGGACAAACTCGTCGTTGGACAGATACTCCTGCTTCAGCAGCTTGACTGCAACGGTCTTACCCTCCGACAGATCCTCTGCCTCAAAGACATTGGCCATGCCGCCGCTGCCGATCAGCTTTTTCAGCTGATAGCGGCCGTTTAACGTTCTTCCGATATATTCCATAGGGAATGTCCTCCTTCCAAAGCAGGGCGCGGCTTACAGCTCGACGATGACAGCGGTGATGTTGTCGTAGCCGCCGCCCGTGTTGGCCAGATGGATCAGCTCCTCCACCGCCTCCTCGGCGGGAAGGGTATACAGCACGCCGGCGATCTCCCGGTCGGTGCAGATCCCCGACAGGCCGTCGCTGCAGAGCAGCAGCTTGTCGCCCGGCTGCAGCGGAAGGTCCAGCAGATCCACATCCACATCCCGGTCCACGCCCACCGCCCGGGTGATCATGTTCCGGTCGGGATGCACCCGCGCCTCGGCAGGGGTGATGCTGCCCTCGTCCACCATTTCCTGAACCCGGGAATGGTCCCGCGTCACCTGAAAGAACTCCTCGCCCCGCAGCTGGTACAGCCGGGAGTCGCCCACATGGGCCACATAGGCCGTGTCGGGCGTCACCAGCGCCGCCACCGCCGTGGTGCCCATACCCCGGCAGTCCGGCTCGGCCAGCGAGACCATGTAAATAGCCCTGTTGGCCTCATAGAGGGCTTTCAGCAGCAGGTCGTGGATGCTGCCCTGGCTGACCGCCTCTCTGCAGCCGCTGCGGATCACGTTTGTGATGGTGCGGCGGGCCATGGCGCTGGCGCGGTCTCCGCCCCGGGCGCCTCCCATGCCGTCACAGACCAGGGCAAGGCCCAGATCCTGCCCCAGTGCTTCGATGCAGAAGGTGTCCTGGTTGGTGGCCCTTACCATGCCAATATCGGTTTTTCCGGCAATTTTCAATGCTGCCCCCCCTTTTTCTCACAGGACGCCCGCCGTCAGGACGAGCGCAGCGCCTGCCGCCTCAGCTGACCGCAGGCAGCGTCGATGTCTGCTCCCAGCGTCCGGCGCACCGTGGCATTGACTCCCCGGTCGCAGAGAACCTTCTGGAACTGATAGATCCGCTGCCGGGAGCTCTTTTCGTAGCCCGCCTCCTCCACATAGTTGACGGGAATCAGGTTTACATGGCAAAGGCTCCCCTTCAGCAGGGCCGCCAGCTCGACCGCCTGCTGCGGACTGTCGTTGACGCCGCTGATCAGGGAGTATTCATAGGAGATCCGCCGGTGGGTCTTATCGGTATAGTACCGGCAGGCCTTCAGCAGCTCTCCGATTTTCCATTTGTGGTTGACCGGCATGATGGCGTCCCGGGTCTCGTCGTTGGTGGCGTGGAGCGAGATGGACAGGGTGATCTGCAGATCCATGTCGGCCAGCTCGTAGATGCGGTTCACCAGTCCGCAGGTGGACAGGGAAATATGCCGGTGGCTCAGGTTCAGCCCCTCCGGCGCGGCCACCAGCTCCAGAAACCGCAGGACATTGTCGAAATTATCCAGCGGCTCGCCAATGCCCATGAGGACGATGCTGCTGATCCGCTCCCCGGTGTCCCGCCCGGCGGCGTAGACCTGCTCCAGAATCTCAGAGGGGGTCAGGTGCCGCACAAAGCCCGCCTTGGTGGAAGCGCAGAAGCTGCAGCCCATCCGGCAGCCCACCTGGGTAGAGATGCACAGGCTGATGCCGTGCTCATACCGCATCAGCACGCTTTCCACATACTCGCCGTCGCCCAGCCGGTACAGGTACTTGATGGTGCCGTCGGTCTGAGAGCAGAGCCGGCGCTCGGTGGTAAAGGCGGTCAGGGTGCAGTCCCGCTTCAGCTGCTCCCGCAGGGAGGCAGGCAGGTTCTTCATCTCGTCAAAGGAAAGCACCCGCTTGTCATGCATCCAGGAAAAGAGCTGCTTTGCCCGGAATCTGGGCTGTCCCATCCCGGTCAGAAGGGCCTCCAGCTCGGGAATGGTCATGGATTTGATGTCGATGGCTATGGTCTTCACCCTCTTCAGCTGCCGGAAGCAATCCGGTGAAATCGCGCCACAAAAAATCCGTCAAAATCCCCTTTGTGGGGCATGAGAGTGGCTTTGTATCCCCCATCCGTCAGGCCGTCAAACAGCGGCGGCAGCGGATCGGGTGCAAAATCGGGCCGGGCTGCCAGAAAGGCATCGGCCACACGGTCATTTTCTTCCTTATTGAGCGAGCAGGTGGAATAGACCAGCAGCCCGCCCGGTTTGACGTAGTTTGCTCCGTTCAGGAGGATTTTCTTCTGAATGCCCGGAAGGCCCCGGATCTCCTCCGGCGTCTTGAGACGGATCTCCGGCTTGCGGCGGATGACCCCCAGACCGGCGCAGGGCACATCGCAGAGCACCCGGTCGGCCAGCCCCAGCTGGGGACTGAACCGGGAGGCGTCTCCCTTTGCTGCGCGGATCACCGACAGGCCCAGCCGGTCGGCGCCCGAACGGATCAGCCGCACCCGGCTGTCGTGCAGATCAAAGGCCAGCAGCTCGCCGCGGTTTTCCATCAGCTGCGCCATGGTAAAGCTCTTGGAGCCGGGAGCGGCGCAGAGATCAAAGACCCGCTGGCCAGGCTGCGGCTCCACCGCCCGGGCGCAGAGCTGGGAGGAGGCGTCCTGTACATAACAAAGTCCCTGGCGGATCAGGGGATGCTCCCCCACCGCCCCCAGGCCGCTGACCGTCAGACAGTCCGGCAGCAGCGGATGAGGCGTCACCGATGCGCCGGAAGCTCTCAGCTGCCGGGCGGCCTCTTCGGCCGTACAGAGCACCGTGTTGACTCGCAGCTGCAGCGGCGGACGTCCCAGACAGTCCTTCGCCAGCTGCAGCGCCGTCTCCATGCCGTACTGCTCTGCCCAAAGGGACAGAATCCAGCGGGGCATGGCCGTCTCCAGCGAAGCCTTCTCCAGCGGATCATCGGAAGAAGCAACCGGCAGTTTTTTGCCGTCCCGCAGGAAGGAGCGCAGCACTCCGTTGACCAGACCGGCAGCGTTTTTCCGTCGGGTTCCCTTGATCAGCTCAACGCTTTCATCCACCGCCGCCCGGTCAGGCACGCTGTCCAGATACAGCAGCTGACAAAGTCCCAGCTGCAAAGCGGTGAGCACCTCCGGATCCAGCGAGGCGGCTCCCTTTTTCACATAAGCATCAAGAATGCGATCCAGTGTGACCCGCCGCTCCAGAGCACCGTAAAACAGGGCCGAGGCAAACTGCCGCTCCCGGGGATCGGGCACCCGCTGCAGGACACTGTCCAGAGTCAGATTGGAATAGGCCTTGTCCCGTTCCATCCGGCAGAGGGCCTCAAAGGCCGCCTCCCGGCCGGAAAGGGCGCGCTTGTCTCCGGCCATCTCAGCGTCTCCCATTGCGGCGATCCCGCAGAGCCAGCAGCCGCAGCAGGTTGCCCAGCGCCACCAGCAAAGCAGCCACATAGGTCAGAGCCGCTGCCGTCAGCACCCGGCGGGCGCCCTGCAGCTCGTCTTGCTCCAGAATCAGATCCTGCTCCAGGGTTTTCATGGCCCGGCGGCTGGCGTTGAACTCCACCGGCAGGGTCACCAGCTGGAACACTACCACCGCGCAGAACAGCAGAATGCCGATCTCGGTCAGCAGCGGAAAGCCCATGACAATGCCAATCAGAGCCAGGGGCATGGCCAGCGAGGAGCCGAGCTGGGTGATGGGGATGATGGCGCTGCGAATCTTCATGGGGAAATAGCCAACCTCATGCTGCACCGCATGGCCGCATTCATGGGCGGCGACCCCCAGCGCTCCCACCGACGTGGAATTGTAGGTGCTGTCCGACAGGCGGATCACCCCGGCGGAAGGGTCGTAATGGTCGGTCAGTTCGCCGGAGACCCGCTCCAGCCGGATGCTCTGAAGACCGTTGTCGTCCAGAATCCGGCGGGCCACCATGGCGGCGGTATAGCCCCGGCGGTTGGCCACCCGGTTGTATTTGGCGTAGGTGCTCTTCACATGGGCCGACGCCCAGATGGAAATCAGCAGCGGCGGCAGCACATAGATCAGATAGGTCATATCAAAGTACAAGAAAAGGCCTCCTTTTCACCGAAACAGCTCAAACTCCCAGCCTGTCGCCCTTCTCCCCCGGCTTGCCCCGGAGAAAATCCGCGCCGGACATCCGCTTGCCGCCCTCATACTGGACGGACACCAGCTGGATGGCGCCTTCGCCGCAGGCCACGACAAAGTTTTTGGGATCCAGCAACGTGCCGGGCTCTCCGCGTCCCGAGCAAAGACGGCTTTCGTACACCTTCAGCCGCTTGCCCTTCCAGACGGTCTGAGCAGCGGGCCAGCTGGACAGACCCCGGATCTGGTTGTGAAGGCTCCGGGCGTCCCTTGTAAAATCAAGATCGGACATCTCCTTGGAGAGCATGGGCGCATGGGTGGCAAGGGAATCGTCCTGCTTTTCGGGCTGCAGGGTGCCCTCCTCCAGCTTTTTCAGGGTGGAGAGCAGCAGCTGGGCTCCCAATACCGACAGCCGGTCGTGAAGCTGGTCGGCGGTCTCGTTCTCCCCGATGGGGGTGGAGGCTTTCTCCAGCATGTCGCCGGTATCGATGCCGTCCGCCATGTACATGGTGGTGACGCCGGTCTCGGTCTCGCCGCTGAGAATGCTCCACTGAATGGGCCCCGCGCCCCGGTATTTAGGCAGCAGCGAAGCGTGCACATTGATGCAGCCCAGCTTCGGCAGATCCAGAACCGTTCTGGGCAGGATCCGGCCATAGGCCACGACCACAATCAAATCGGGGGCGCAGCTCCGCAGATCGGCCAGCGCCTCCTCGTTTTTCAGGGTTTTGGGCTGAAAAACCGGAATATTCTGCTGTAAAGCATATTCCTTTACAGGTGTAGGCTGCAGCTTATGACCCCTTCCCTTGGGCTTGTCAGGCTGGGTAAAGACGCCGGTCACCGGATATCCGGCCTCCACCAGAGCGGTCAGACAGGGAACGGCAAACTCCGGCGTTCCCATGAAAACGATGTTCATACCGGTCACTCCTTGCGTTTCAGCCGGACAGCGAGCTTCTTGCGGGGCTTCTGAGGTTCCGGCTCCAGCATTTCGGAAGCGCGGTCCTTGAAGACAATGCCGTCCAGATGATCAATTTCGTGGCAGAAGGCCCGGGCCAGCAGACCCACGCCGGTGATCTCAAAGAATTCGCCGTGGCGGTTCTGGGCCCTGACCGTCACCTGATTGGGACGCTCCACCATGCCGTATTGCCCGGGAAAAGAAAGGCAGCCCTCGCTGTCCATCTGCTTGCCGGAGGTTTTGACGATGACGGGGTTGATCAGCTCGATGCGGCCCTCGCCGATGTCGATGACCACCACCCGGCGCAGGATCCCCACCTGTACGCCGGCCAGACCGACACCCTGCTGCTTCGCCATGGTCTCCGCCATGTCGTCCAGCAGGATGCCCAGTTTTTCATCAAAGGCTGTTACCTCCCGGGATTTCTTCCGGAGGAGCTCGTTTCCCTCCAGTACCATTTGCCGAATCGCCATATTCTGCTCCTTTCCATCCAAACGCCGCCAAAGGGCGGCCGTACCTTTATCCAATGTCGCCGTTCATATCCAGATAGACGCTGACGCCGCGCAGCAGCTTCTGTCCGTCCGCTTCCGCCACGGCCTGCCGCAGCAGATCCCGGAAGCGGCGGCTGTTTCTGCATTTCACAATAACCCGCCGGCGGTATTTGCCGTTGATCCGGTAAACCAGAGCCTGGGAAACCCCCAGCAGCACCGCCGGGAGCTTCGGCTCCGCCTCCAGCAGCCGTTTCTCCAGTATCCGGTGGAAGGCGGCGGCGCAGTCGGCCACCCGCTTCTCATCGGTTCCGGAAAAGCCCGCCACCAGCAAATCGCAGAAGGGCGGCTGCAGCGCCGCCCGGCGGATCTGAATTTCCTCTTCGTAAAAGGCCTCGTAGTCCTGCTCTGCCGCATGGCGGATCACCGGATGATCCGGCGACACCGTCTGGATGCAGGCCATTCCCGGCTTCTCATACCGGCCGCTGCGGCCCACCACCTGGGTGATCAGGGAGAAGGTCTTCTCGCCGCACCGGAAGTCGCCGGAGTAGAGATACTGATCCGCTCCCAGCACGCCCACCAGCGTGACGCCGGGAAAATTCAAGCCCTTGGCCACCATCTGGGTGCCGATCATGATGTCGTACTCCCCCGCCTCAAACCGGGAGAACTTCTCCTCGTAGGCGTAGCGGGAATAGGTGGTGTCGGTATCCATCCGCAGAATACGGGCGGAGGGAATCCGGGAGGCGATCAGATCCTCCACCTTCTGGGTACCGGTGCCCATCAGCCGCAGATGCCGGGAGCCGCAGACCGGGCAGGGCTCCTGGGGGCGCCGGGTATAGCCGCAGTAATGGCACATCAGGTAGCCGTTGGCCTTGTGGTAGGTCAGGGAGATGCTGCAGTTGGGGCATTTCACCGCGCTGCCGCAGTCGCTGCACAGGCCGAAGGTGGCATAGCCCCGGCGGTTCAGCAGCACGATGGACTGTTCTCCCCGCTCGTAGGTGCGCAGCAGCTCCTCACTCAGCTCATCGCTGAGGGGGCCATAGTTGCCGCACTGCTGCTCGGTCATCATGTCAATCAGCCGCACCGCCGGAAGGGCGGCCTTTCCGAACCGCTCCTTCAGGGTAAACAGATGATAGCGGCCGGTTTGGGCAAAGTAATAGCTCTCCACGCTGGGGGTAGCTGACGCCATCAGCAGCAGGGCCCGGTGATGCACGCAGCGGAGCTTGGCAATGTCCCGGGCGTGGTACCGGGGCGTGGTGTCGGATTTGTAGGAGTGTTCCCCCTCCTCATCCATGATAATCAGCCCCAGGCGGCTGCAGGGGGCGAAAACGCTGCTGCGGGTGCCGATGATGATCCGAGCCTCTCCGGCCCGAATGCGGCGGTATTCGTCCAGCCGCTCGCCCATGGACAGGCTGGAGTGCAGCACAGCCACATCGCTGCCGAAATATCCGCGGAATTTCCGCAGCATCTGCGGCGTCAGGGCGATCTCCGGCACCATGAGGATGGCCTGGCGTCCGTCATTCAGACAATCCCGGATCAGCCGGATAAAAATCTGGGTTTTACCCGAACCGGTGACGCCGAACAGAAGGGCTGCCGCCGCCTCCCCCCGTTCATACAACGAGTGAAGGCCTTCATATACTTCCTGCTGCTTCGGGGAAAGCAGCAGATCTTCGGGCGCGACCTCGCCCTGCGGCATTTTGGGAATGCGGTAAACCTGCTGCTCAAAATACTCGCACAGGCCCTTTTTCACCAGTGCCCGAACCACCGCTTCGGTGACACCGGCGTGGTAGGCGGCCTCCCGCTCGGCGGCGGCGCCCACATCCTGCAGAATCCGCAGCACCTCCCGCTGCTTGGGGGTACAGTCGACAGCATCGGCGTCTACCCCCTCACAAAGGCGAACCATCCGGGCGGTCTTGTCTCCCACCCGGCGGGTGAGGGTCTGCTCTTCCTTTAATAAACCTTTTTCAGTGAGAGACTGGGCCAACTGCCGGCGGGCAGCTCCGCCGCTGCCGGAAAAGAGCAGGTTCAGCTCCTTCTGGGAATCCGCCGTCAGCATCAGCCGCAGGAGCTTCTGCTCTTCCGGCGGCAGATCCGGCAGCATCTCCTTTTCAAAGCCTTTGGCGAAGGAATAGGTGGTTTTCGCCTCCACCGCCAGTCCGGCGGGAATCAGGCAGTGTACCGCATCGTAGTAGCTGCAAAAGGCATTGTCCGCCATATAAGAGACGATGCGGAAGCCCTCCTCATTCAGGATCGGCTCTTCGTCCAGCACCGTGATGATCTGCTTGAGGCCGGGGGAGGTCTGCTCCTCCGACACTGAAAAGACCATGCCCTGACTCAGACGGTTGCCCCGCCCGAAGGGGACCAGCACCCGTACGCCACGGCGCACCAGAGCGGCCAGCTCCTGCGGCACTCCGTAGGAGAACAGCCGGTCAAAGTGAAAGGCGGTCTTTTCCACCGCCACCATGGCCGTCAGCATCCCCATCTGCAACCCTCCCCGCGCGGCGCGCCGCTTTTACTCCTCGTCCAGCTCCCCGTCGGTATCGGACAGGTCGGTGGCATCCATGCTGCTGATGCGGCGGTCGTGGATGACGCCGATGTCATCGCTCTCCACCAGCTTGCAGCGGCCCTTGGCGAAATCCTCCACCGCCAGCTGCACCGGCTTTTCCAGCAGAATGGTGTGGTTGTCATCAGCATCCTGGGCAATCTCGCGGGCCCGCTTGGCCACCGCGACCACCAGAGAATAGTAGCTCTGACCGGGCTTGAGCAGTTCGGGAACGGAAGGTCTGTGCATCATAATCGAAGACTCCTTTATCAAGATAATAGTATCATTCAGGCCGTCAAACGGCCGGGGTTATCCCAGAAATTCCCGGGCGACCTGCTCCTTCAGCCGGGCAGTCTTTTCCCGCAGGGCTGCAAGGCGGGCTTCATCGCCCTTTTCGCAGGCATCCATGATGTCGGCGAAGTCCCGGACGGCGTCGTCCAGGCTGTCGTTGATGACCAGATAGTCAAACCGGTCGGCGCAGCGGATCTCGTCCACCGCCTTGGCCAGCCGCTTTTCCACCGTGGCCATATCCTCGGTGCCGCGGCCGATGAGCCGCTCCCGCAAAACCGCCATGGAGGGGGGCACGATGAAGGTCAGCACCGCTTCGGGGCAGTTTTTCCGCACCTGCATGGCGCCCTGCACCTCGATCTCCAGAATGACGCTGCGGCCCAGATTCATCTGCTCCTCCTCCTTGTCCCGGGGAGTGCCGTAGTAGTTGCCGCAGTACTGGGCGTACTCCAGCATCCGTCCCTGCGCGATCCGCTCCTCGAAGTCCTCCTTCGAGATAAAGTGGTAATGCACGCCGTTGACCTCGCCCGGACGGGGGGCCCGGGTCGTATTGGAAATGGAGAAGTACACATCGTGATCCTTCCGGTATTCACCCAGCATGGTACCCTTGCCGCTGCCGGAGGGGCCGGTCAGCACCATCAGAATGCCCTTTTTCTCACTCATCCTCATCCACCTCTTCTTCGATCTCATCGCTCTGTACAAAGCGGTTGGCCACGGTTTCGGGCTGGATGGCCGACAGAACCACATGGCCGGAATCCATGACGATCACCGCGCGGGTGCGGCGGCCGTAGGTGGCGTCAATCAGCACGCCGCTATCCCGCGCCTCCTGAATGATCCGCTTGATGGGGGCAGATTCCGGGCTCACAATGGTGATGATCCGTCCTGCGGACACCATGTTGCCGAAACCAATGTTGATCAGTTTCATCTCGCTGCTCCTTCTTACTCCAGATTCTGGATCTGTTCCCTGATTTTTTCAATCTCGGCCTTGATGTCCACCACCATCCGGGCGATGGCCACATCCTGGCATTTGGATCCGATGGTGTTGGTCTCCCGGTTCAGCTCCTGCACCAGGAAGTCCAGCTTGCGGCCCACCGGCTCGTTGCTCTCCAGCAGGTTGTAGAACTGCTGCAGATGGCTGTGCAGCCGGACGGTTTCCTCATCGATGGCCACCCGGTCGGCGAAGATGGCAGCCTCGGTCACCAGACGGCTCTCATCAATGCTCTGGTCGGCCAGCACCTCGCAGAGCTTCTGGTACAGCCGGTCGTAATACTCCTGACGCAGCGCCGGTGCCCGCTCCTCGATGGAGGAAAGGAGCCCGCTGATAACCGCCAGCCGGGCTTCCACATCCTGCCGCAGCCGGTCACCCTCGGTCTCCCGCATGGAGACAAAGGCGGCCATGGCGGTCTCGGCCACGCCGCGAACCGCTTCCCACAGCCGATCCTCGTCCACCTCGGCCCGGCGGAGGGTAAAGATATCCGGAAGCCGCATCAGATCGGACAGCTTCAGGTCATCCTGCAGCCCCAGGGAAGGAGCCGCGCCCCGCAGCGCCGAAAGATAGCTTTTGGCTACCTCCTCGTTGACTTGTACCTCGGTGTCCCGCTGGCCCACCGTCTGCACCGAGCAGAACAGCTCCACCTTGCCCCGGGAACAGCCGGCCTGCACCAGACTCTTCAGCCGGTCCTCCAGAAAAAGGCAGGTCTTCGGCAGCCGGGAAGAAAATTCAAAAAAGCGGTGATTGACCGCCCGAACCTCCACGGTGATATCCCAGAGATCCGAAACAGCCTGCCCGCGCCCATATCCAGTCATGCTTCTGAGCATCGCACATTCCTCGACTTTCTGCCGCCTCGGAAGCGGCATTTGTACGGCCTTTATTGTATCAGATTTTTGCCCGCTGCGGCGATTTTGTTTTCCTGCTATTCATATTATTCACATATCTTTTACATTTGCCCGTTTTACGGTTCCCCAGCGCATCAGCGGCCGGTCAGGATCGTGCGAAGCAAAGTCCCGGACTGCCAGAAGCCAATAAAGCAAAACGCATCTCACAGGCGTGGGACGCTTATTCAAAAATCCACTACGCCATATGTAACCAAATTCAACCGCCAATTGTATTTGAAACAACTATTTGATAATTGTTTTCCTCCATTCTTCTTGATATAATACAAGCACACCGGTGAAAATAGCAAGGAGGTACAATTATGCAGCTTAACTTAGGGACCACGATACGCAAGCTTCGCTATCGTGACGGAAGAACGCAGGAAGCTTTGGCTGACGCTTTAGGCGTTACATCACAGGCAGTCTCCCGTTGGGAGGCAAATGGAAGCTATCCCGATATGGAAAGCATTCCAGCGATTGCCAACTATTTCGGAATTACCATTGATGAGTTATTCGGATATCAAAATAATCGGGATAACAAAATCGATCAAATCATAAGGCAAATTGATTCATACAGCATTAAATCTCGCAGTGACGATCAGTGGGTTGATGAATGTCTTTTGATATTGCGCGAAGGTCTTGCCGAATTTCCTAAAAATGAAAGGCTTATGATCACTCTTGCTGACACTTTATCCGAGGCTGGCTGGCGCAGACATCATGAATGGCTGTATTATGACGACGAGGGATTCATTCAGCACAACTATGACAAACACAAAAAGAACGAATACTGGTCAGAATCCGTGAAAATATGCGAATATCTGGTTCATAACGCCAGCGACAGCACTATTGTAACAAAAGCAATCAAAATTCTTGTGCTGCTATACAGGAATTTCGGCGAAACAGAAAAGGCGATTACCTATGCAATGAAAATGCCTTCTATAAAGAATTGCAGAGAACTTTTTCTTGCCGCGGCATCGGATGGAAAAGAGGAAGCGAGGTACATCGGCGAATTCTTACTGAAATCAGCAAGTCAATTCTCAGAGCAGCTTATTTACGGGTTAATTGCCAACCGAAATCACTATGAAAGCGATTTGCCTATTGAAAAAATAAAAGGGGCAATTTCACTTTTTTACCTGATCTGTGATGACGGCAATATGGGACTGTACCACGGTGATTTAATCAAGATGTATCTCTATCTTTCACGATTGCAGTGGGAACGAGGTTATCATGACGAGGCCTTCGATTCCCTCGAATCAGCTTTGAACCACGCAAAATCACTCGAAGAGTTGTGCGACGGAAAGGAGCATACCCTGACAGCTCCGCTCGTGTCTTTTGTAAAATACAAAGCAGGCGTTCGCAAGGACATAGCGAAGTCTTTACCTGATGATTGGCCATTTTGGTGTAATCCCGATTATAGCGCAGTCGAAAAAGGAATCAAAGCTGACCCCCGCTGGAATGAATGGGTTGAAAGAACTCAAGCATAGCATCTCTTTCCAGGTTTCAGCGTAATACTGGCTGTGCCGCGACCAAAGGCAATGCTATCATTCTCATAACCCGATGATTTTCAACATGCACCTGTCAACTAAAAACAGGGGACGCTGAAACGTCCCCTGTTTTTTGGTGCCGCTAACCGGGATCGAACCGGTACGGTGTTGCCACCGAGGGATTTTAAGTCCCTTGCGTCTGCCTGTTCCGCCATAGCGGCACATCTTTTATAGAATACCGCATTTTGAGAGAAATGTCAATGGAAAAGAGAAAGAATTCCAGACAAATCTGATCGAAACATGAGGCATGCGCGCTGCACGGCATCTCCGCACAGGATTTACTGCTTTTTGCCGGCCAGCTGCTCCCGATAATGAAGAGGGGTGCAGCCGTACTGCCGGCGGAAGCTGCTGATAAAATGACTGGAGGAAGAAAAGCCCACCTCTGCGGCGATCTCCTCCACCCGACGGTCACTGTACTCCAGCAGCTGGGTCGCCACCACCAGCCGGTAGCGGTTCAGATACTGATGGGGCGTCAGGCCGGTTTCCTTCTTAAAAGCGCGGATGAAATGAGCGGTGGACACAAAGAGAGCCTGGGCAATTTCATCCAGCGTCACAGAATCCTTATAATGCTGGCGGATCAGACGAATAGCCCGGTTGGACAGAGAGGTAGCAGAGGGCTGACCGCAGAACTGAATCGCCACCCGGTGCAGCAGCTCGCTGAGCTGGCGGGAAATCTGCCACTCAAAGCCCTGTTCCCGCTCGCTGCAAAGCTGCATCAGCAGCTCGAACTGCTGGGCGTAGTCGTATTCCGGCTCAAACTCGGTCACATAAACGCCCTTCCTCGCCAGCGTGTCCAGAAAGGCGGTGGATGCGTCCCCGCTGATATGGATCCAGTAAAATTCCCACAGACCGCCGGCCGGAGTGAAGTAGCTGTTGGGACGGTTCCGGGGAACCAGGGCGATACTGCCGGCCGGCAGACTGTATTCCACGCCTTCCAGCCGCAGAACGCCGCGGCCCTTCATGGTTACCATCAGCAGATGGCTGTCACAGCCGCCCGGGCGGGTAATGCAGTAGCGGTCGTTGCACCGGTGCCAGCCGATGGACTCAAAGGAAAACAGTCCCTGAGCATCCGGAACGGGGAGCATGGCGGAGGTGCGAACCTGTCCGAAATCGCCGTCTGTGAGATACATAATGGGTTCCTCCTGTATAAAAAAAATGATATAAAATCGCAAAAAACAAGCAGAGACGCCAAAAGGAATTGAGCTGAAGCGGGTTTTGCAATATTATATAGATGAACTTTGCAAAGGCACAAATTGCATAAAAAGGGACGTGCGTGTGCGTGACCACATGGGAACGATACAAAAGAATGTACGAACATCGGGAAGCAGACCGCATTCCGATTGTGGATGATCCCTGGATGGGAACCCTGCGGCGCTGGCGGCGGGAGGGCATGCCTGCGGATGCCGACTGGCGCGACTTTTTTGATGTAGACAAGCTCGAAGAGATCGGAATCGACATCTCGCCCAGAATGCCCGAGACCATACTGGAAGAAACGGACCGGTATATCATCAAAACCTCTCCCTGGGGCGTCACCATGAAGCACTTCAAGGAAGAGGATTCCACCCCGGAGTTTCTGGACTTCAAAATCACCACGGCTGAAACCTGGGAGAAGGCCAAGGCGCAGATGACGCTGTCCGATGACCGGATCCCCTGGGAGACGCTGAAGCGTGAGTTCCCCAAATGGCGGGCCGATGGCCGCTGGATCCGGGCTGATTTCTGGTTCGGCTTTGACGTGACTCACTCCTGGATGATGGGCACCGAGAACGTGCTGATCGCCATGATGGAGGAGCCGGAACTGATCGAGGACATGTTCCGGACCTATCTGGACCGGTGCATGACTTTGTTTGACCGGATCTGGGATGCGGGCTATCATTTTGATGAAATCATGTGGTGGGATGACATGGGTTATAAGGGCACAACCTTCTTTTCCCCCGCCATGTACCGCTCGATGCTGCAGCCCTACCATAAAAAGGCGGTGGACTGGGCCCATAACCATGGCATTTATGCTCAGCTTCATTCCTGCGGCGACATCATGACCCTGCTACCCGATATCGTGGCCACCGGTGTGGACGGTTTGAATCCTCTGGAGGTCAAGGCCGGCATGGACGCCCTGGGTATCAAAAAACAGTACGGGGATCGCCTGCTGCTGCGGGGCGGCATCAACGCCGTCCTCTGGGACAAACCGGAAGAGATTGTGGCCGAGATCAATGAAAAGGTGCCGATCCTCAAGGAAAACGGCGGTTTCGTCTTCTCCTCGGATCATTCGATTCCAAGCAGCGTCTCTCTGGAAAACATGAAGGCCATCATCGCTCAGGTCAAGCAGGTGGGCAGTTACTGATTTCAGACGCTTTCGTATGAATCATATCTTATTTTACTACATTTGCGCATAATTTGCAACCCCTAATGGCCAAGCAGGCCAAATAAACCTTTCACAGCCATTACTCTCCGCTTCCGGACCGGAGGCGGCAGTTATGGATAAAAAGCAAAAAATTTCACCTGGAGGAATCACTATGGATCTGCATGAAATTTCGCTGCAGCTGCAGGCTGGCAAGGCCAAGACCGTCAAAACGCTGGTACAGCAGGCCATCGACGAAGGCATCCCTGCCAAGGACATCCTGGAACAGGGTCTGCTGGATGGCATGAACGTCATCGGCGAAAAGTTCAAAAACAACGAAGTATTCGTTCCCGAGGTGCTGATTGCGGCACGCGCCATGAATCAGGGCGTTGCTCTGCTGAAGCCCCTGCTGGCTGAAGCCGGCGTCAAGGCTTCCGGCAAGGTCTGCATCGGTACCGTTCAGGGCGACCTGCACGACATCGGCAAAAACCTGGTCAAGCTGATGATGGAGGGCAAGGGCCTGGAGGTTGTGGACCTGGGAACCGACGTTTCCGCCGACACCTTCGTACAGACCGCCATCGATCAGGACTGCCAGATCATCTGCTGCTCCGCTCTGCTGACCACCACCATGGGTGTTATGGGCGATGTGGTCAAGAAGGCTGAGGAAGCCGGCATCCGCGACAAGGTCAAGATCATGGTGGGCGGCGCCCCCGTCAACGATGCTTTCTGCCAGCAGATCGGCGCCGACGCCTACACTGCTGACGCTGCCAGCGCCGCTGACAAGGCTGTTGCGTACTGCAGCTGAATGTCCCTGTAGTAAAAAGGAACCCGGCGCTGCCCAACCGGCGGCCAGGGTCTCTGCCCTGCGCCTGATGGATTCTTCATCGGGCGCAGTTTCTTTCATGGAGAAATTTTTCTTTTATGAAAAATGTTTCATTTCAAAAGCAAAGGATTCGGGAATTTCCCGAAAAGGTGAAGTCATGAAGATCAGTCACGAAGAACTGGTACAGCTGGCCCTGCAGGCCGGAGCGGCCAAGGCGGTGATCATCCCGCAGGAAAAGATCGTGTTGTCAGCGGTCTTTCGGGATATCTGTGCTTCCAATACCTGCGGCGGTTACGGAAAATGCTGGATGTGTCCGCCGGATATCGGCCCGGTGGAGGAGCTGATGAAGCAGGTTCAGCGCTATTCCTTCGGTCTCCTGTATCAGACCATTGGCCAGCTGGAAGACAGTTTTGACCTTGAAGGTATCAACGAAGCCACCCGGGTGCATACCCGGACGAGCCAGAAGCTGCAGCAGCTGATCGCTCCCCGGATGGAGGAGGAGTTTCTCCATCTGTCCTGCGGCGGCTGTCATCTCTGTGAGCGGTGCGCCAAGCAGGACGATCAGCCCTGCCGTCAGCCCGACAGGGCCCTTTCCTCCATGGAGGGATACGGCATCGACGTCTACAACACATCTAAAGGTACCGGTCTGAAATACATCAACGGCCCCGATACCGTCACCTATTTCGGTATGGTGCTGTTCGGAGGGCAGGAGCATGTCTGAACTGATCATCCGGCAGGACGGAGCCGTCCGGGCCGTCTCTTTTGAAGGAGAAATGCCGCTGGAGGCTCTGCTGCAGCAGGCAGGCGTCACACTGGCCCACCCCTGCGGCGGACGGGGCAGCTGCGGCAAATGCGCCGTCACGGTTTCCGGCGCGGTCTCTCCCCCCAATCAGGCTGAGCAGCGGGCCGGCGTCCGGCTGTCCTGTCAGGTGCGGCTGCTGGGCGACGCGGAGGTCGTGCTTCCGGACAGCCACCGGGATGAACAAATCGAGACCGAAACCGGCGACCGGCCGGAGGTGCTGCTTCCCATGCCCGGCCAATACGGCGCGGCCGTGGACATCGGCACCACCACCATGGCCGTCAAGCTGTTTGAACTGGAAACCGGCCGCTGCATCGGCACTGCCGCCGAGCTCAATCCCCAGACCGCTGTAGCGGCGGATGTCATGGGGCGGATCGGCGCCGCCATGGGAGGCAGTCTGTCTCTGCTGCAGCAGCAGGTCACTGGCGGCATCGGACAGCTGCTTCGGCAGGCCCGCGCTCAGGCCGGCATCGAGGGAGGGCCGGAATCTCTGGTGATCACCGGCAACACCACCATGCTGTACCTGCTGACCGGACGGGATCCGGAATGCCTGTCCCATGCGCCCTTCCTGGCCGACACGCTGTTTGACACGGAGCTCTCCGAAGACGGAAAGCTGGTCTACCTGCCGCCCTGCATGAACGCCTTTGTGGGCGCGGACATCACCTGTGCTGTGCTGGCCAGCGGCATGTGCCAAAAGCAGGAAACCGCCCTACTCTGCGACATCGGCACCAACGGGGAAATGGCCCTGTGGAAGAACGGAACGCTGTATGTGACTTCCACCGCGGCCGGGCCTGCCTTTGAAGGAGCCGGCATCTCCTGCGGCTGCGGCAGCGTAGCCGGAGCCATCGACAAGGTCTGGCTGGAGGACGGAGCGCTCCGGGTTCACACCCTCAGCGATGCGGAAGCGGTGGGCATCTGCGGTTCCGGCCTCATCGACGCCATCGCCGCCGGTCTGCAAAGCGAGCAGATCGATGAAACCGGTCTGCTGGAGGAGGACGAGCTCCCCCTCAGCGGCAGCGTCTCCCTCCTGCCCCGGGATATCCGGGCGGTACAGCTGGCCAAGGCGGCCATCGCCGCCGGTATGGAGGTACTGCTGGAAACGGCCGGCGTCCCCATGGAGCAGGTGGACACCCTGTACATCGCAGGCGGCTTCGGCAGCCATCTGAACGTGCAGAGCGCGGCAGCCATCGGTCTGTTGCCGAACGAGCTGACCGACCGAACCCGCATCCTCGGCAACGCGGCCCTTTCCGGCGCGGTGCAGGCGCTGCTGAACCGGCAGCTGCGGCAGGAGCTGAGCCGCATCGCCTCCCTCTCCACCCATGTGAATCTGGGCGGCAATCCTCTGTTCAACGAAAAATATGTGGAGCAGATGCTGTTCGGCGAGGACTGACCGCTGCGGCGGACACTTGTATTTCACCCTGCTTCGTGGTATAATAACGAAAAAGCCCCGTCGCCGAAAGGATGTGCTTTCCATGAAGATGCCCAAATGTCCCCTGAAGCTCAGTCAGGATCAGCTGAAGTTGGCGGCCTCTGCCGCCGCGGTTCTCACCGGGCTGACTGCTCTTTTCACCATGCTCACCGCCTCCCGTCTGGTCTGGCAGCTGCTCCGCTTTCTGAAGGAAGCCCGCAAGTCTCTGCCCGTTTTCCGGAAGGCTGCCGAGCTGTATATCGACGAGCGGCAAAATCCGCCCGCAAAGCAGGAAGCTCCCGCTTCCCCTGAAGAAGAATAAGCAAATTTCTGCCGAAACGCCCGGCAGACAGCAAAGCATCCGCTTGATCGAAATCACGCGGATGCTTTTTGTTTCTGTGTGAATTTTCAGATACCGTTCTGCCGCCGGACGATCTTATACTCATCGTCCAGCATGAAATAGGGACAGTCGCCTCCCTGCAGAAAGCGCAGGTACTCGTCCTCGTCCATGCTGACATCGCAGACATATTCTCCCGTCTCATCGTCCATCTCATAGCGGGCGCACAAATCGCAGCTGCCCTTTTCCCTTGCCATTTGTCCTCTCCCCTTTCCGCTTCATTATACCACGACCGGCCCGCTGCCGCAAGGGGAAAGCGGGCGTTTACATCAGAGTTCTGGACTTTTCCCATTCAGGTGGTATAATGGAACTATCACAAAAGCAGGAGGTAACCGGGATGATTTATCCTAAAATTGATCTGGATGACCGGGGACGGGTCAAACGCTGTCTCTGCTGCGGCAGCGAGCAGCATTTTGAACAGGGGGAGTTCTGCACCATCTGCGGCAAGCCCATTGTCAACCGCTGCGCCCGGGTCCGGCGGGAGGGATTTTCCACCGCCTTTTCTCCCTGCAGCGAGGCGTCCGGCGTCGCTCTGCCCTCCAATGCCCGGTTCTGCCCCTTCTGCGGCTCCCCCACCATCTTTCTGCTGGAGAAGCTGCTGCCGTCCTGGGAGGAAGAGACAGCCGGAGGAAACACATCTGCCCCGTAAGCCGCAGCTGCACGGAACGGTCCGGACCCGTGTCTTTTCTGCGCGCCGTTTTTCGGACGGCCATGCGAAAATCAGACGGAAAATGGATTGTCCATGCATCAACAGCAAACCGAAGGCCTCATACGAAAGATCAGGGAGGATAAAGATATGAGATTGGAATGGGATGAAATGGGAAAGCGCATCCGGGCGTGCTATGATGCGTTTCTGGACATGGTGCCGGGCGACCGGGAGCTGTGGGAGATCGCCCTGCTGGAGTATTATTTTGAGGAACCGCTAGAAGACTGGGAAGCGACATTTCCGGACTGGCTTACGGGGCTTGAATCCCGGCTTCCCCAACTGGCGGCGAGAAAGCAGGAAATCTGTCCGGATGCTGAGAAACCGTACACGGTGCAGGAGAAGCTGGAACGGAAGTGCGGGGATGGTCAGGGAATGGAGATCCCTCCTGAGGCAGCCGGTTTGCTGCTGGAATATTATCTGGCCATGATGGAGTATGATGACGACTGGTACGGCCGCAGCCTGTTCACATCGGCTCAGGCGGACGAAAGGATTCTGACCGGTCTTACCACATACAACGTATGCGGCAGAGGCACACCGGAAGAGCAGAAGGCACTGGGGCTTTGGCTGTATGAGATTTATCAGAGCGAAAAGAAGTTCGCATGGGTGTTCGATCTGCTGAAGCGCCTGCTGCTGACTGCGCTCGACAGCGGCTGCGGCGAAGCCGGCTGGCGGCTGTATGAAATTCTGGTGGAAGAGAAGCTGCTGACGGGTGCAGACGACATTCTTCGGATGGCTGCCGAAGCAGGCTGCACGGATGCGCAGGAGGAGATCGGCTGGCTGTTCATACAGTATCACGCTTTTCCGCCAGCCCGGGATCACTGGGATGGCGATGATGTCAGACACCTCGGCGGCCGCATCTCTGCGGAAGAGGCCGTTCACTGGCTGGAGCAGGCGCTTCCCCGCAGAAGTCAGGCCGGTTTTCATCTGATGGAGCTGTTCGACAGGGGCTGGGGCGCCAGGAAGGACGAAGAACGGGCCATCCGCTATTGCCGCGCTGTGGTCGAAACCGAATACGAAGGCGACGCAGGCAATATGAAGGCGGAATGTCAAAAATGGCTGGCAGAGCGCTGCGCATCCGGCCGGGGCGCGCCCAAAGACCGTCCGGAAGGCGGCAGAGCTGTACCGGCAGACGAATGATTCGCGCTATTTTCTGCATGATTACTACAGAGACGGTGCGGACACGCCCAAAAATCCCCGAGCAGCCGTGCTGTACTGGATGAGGGATATGTGCCATGCATCCGGCTGTCAGGGCCGTGGATTCCGGAGGTCCATCCCTTCGCCGAGGACTGTCTCAACCGCCTGCAAAGGATCAACCGGCCGTGCATGCAGCGTGAGCGGGACAAGGCTTGTTCTCTGCTGGAGCCGGCAGAACTCCGGCATGAGAGTATGTGTCAGTCGGACTGCCAGGATGGCTTCGACAGAATCAGGGGGGTGCGTCCCGTGCAGAAGGATGGTCAGATCAGGAGGGAATTCAAATGGAGCAACTGTTTCCGGGGGCGCTGATCCGCAGGGAGCGCCTCCGGCGAAGCTGGAGTCAGGAAGGGCTGTGCAGCGGCATCTGCGCCGTCTCCTACCTGTCCAAAATCGAGCAGGGCAAGGCCGAAGCGAGCCCTGAGATTCTGCGGCTGCTGTTCGCCCGTCTGGAGCTGCCCTGGCACGATGACGAGGCGTTTCTGCAGAGGGCCGGAGAACTGACTGAACGCTGCTATGAGGCCATTTTCTGCTGCGATGAGCCGGCGCTGGACGGGCTGCGAAAGGAGCTTGCCGCTGCGGCAGAGCGGATGACGGACAGCCCCTGCGCTCTGGATGCGGCCATCCTGCAGGGATTTTTCTCCCGTCAGCCGATCGGGGAAGAGCTGGAGCCCTTTCTGGACCTCCGACAGCTTGCTCTGCAGCGGCTGCTGCAGAGCCGTGACGAGGAAGCCATGCGGCTGTATCCCTGCGCCTATGTCAGCCTGATGGCGGGGATCGGTGCCTACGAACAGGGCGGAAGCGATGCCGCAGCGCTGCAGTATCTGCGCCGGGCCTGCGAAATGGCCGCGGAGGAGGGACAGGTCCGCATCATGCTGCTGGCGCGGCTTTACATGGGAAACTGCTACTGCAACCGGGTGGATCTGAAGAACATGGACGCCCAGTACCGGGTGGCCCGTCGGCTGGCGCAGGCGCTGGGCGATAAGGAGACGCTGCAGATCATCCGCTACAACACAGCGTCGGCTCAGTTGGAGGCGGGCCGCTGCGGGGAGGCCTACCGCTATTTCACGTCAGTAGAGCAGCCGTCCCTGATGGATCTGCACAAGCTGGCCATCTGCTGTGAAAAGCTGGGCCGCCGGGAGGAGGCGCTGGACGCCCTGAACCGGGCGGACGCCATGGAAACGGACTACCCCGACCTGCCGCTGGCACGGCAGATGTGCAGTCTGGTGCGGTTCCGTCTGGAGCATGCCGATTACTTCCGCAGCCCCGAATACGGACAGACGCTGCTGGAGGTCTTTGACCAGTGCCGCAAAAAGCTGCCCATCGGCTACGCCTCCTTCCACCTCCCCTGGGTGCTGGAATGGTACACGGCGTCGCGGCAGTACCGGGCGGCTTACGAGCTGCTGCTGGATTTTCCTGTAAAACCTGCAATCAAATAAGATAAACCGTCTGATTTGGAGAAACTTTTCCCAAAACAGGCGGCTTTCTTTTGCTTTACCGCTGCGATACAATAGAACCAGAGGTGATTCATATGAAACAAACGCTCTGGAGGCGGAATTTTACCCTGCTTACCCTGGCTACGGCCCTGGGAGCGGCGGGCGGCATCGCAGGCGGCTTTGCCCTGTCCTTTCTGGTTTTCGATGAAACGGGCAGTACCCTCGCTTCGGCGCTGATTCTGGCACTGCAGGTGATTCCCGGCCTGGTCATTCCGCTGCTGGCCGCGCCGTGGATGGACCGGATGCCCCGCAAGCCCTTTCTGGTGGGCGGCGACCTGCTCAATGGCCTGCTGTACGGACTGGCGGGGCTGTATCTGATGCGCTGCAGCTTTTCCTACGGCGGATACCTGGGCTTTTCGCTGCTGCTGTCCTCTCTGGGTGCCTTTGACGAGCTGGCCTACAGCAGCCTCTATCCCAGACTGATCCCCGAGGGGATGGAGGAAAAGGGCTACACCGTCTCGGCCATGCTGTACCCGGTGCTCAAGGTCATGATGACGCCGCTGTCGGCAGTGCTGTTCGAACGGATGGGAGTGGCGTGGATGCTGCTGCTGCAGGCGGCGCTGTCCCTGCTGGCGGCAGCAGTGGAAAGCCGGATCCGGATTCACGAAGAGCGGCGAATGGACGGCGGGCGTTTCTCCCCGCGGCTCTGGTGGAGCGATCTCTGCGAGGCGGCCCGCTATCTGAAGCAGGAGCGCGGCCTGCGGAGCATCTACAGCTATATGGCGGTGACCAACGGCGCAGCCAGCGGCTATGCACCCCTGTTGATCGCGTTCTTCCGCACGGCGCCGGGGCTGAGCGCTGCCCTCTATTCCCTGTTTTCGGTGGCGGAATTTCTCGGCCGCAGCCTTGGCGGGCTGGTGCAGTACCGAATCAGAATCCCGGCGGAGAAAAAATTCGGCTTTGCCTTCGGCGTCTACCAGTTTTACGAGATCATGGATCTGATTCTTTTGTGGATTCCCTATCCGATGATGCTGCTGAGCCGCGCCTGCGCCGGCTTTCTGGGCATCAACAGCGCGGCCATGCGGCAGGCGGCGGTACAGCGCTACCTGCCGGATCACCTCCGCGCCCGGATCAACGCCTTTGAAAGCGTCTGCATCACCGCATCCGGCAGTCTGTTCAGTCTGCTGCTGGGGGCGCTGGGCGAGGTGCTGGACTACCGGCTCTGCGTCACGCTGGGAGCGGCCTTCTCACTGACCGTCTGCTGGCTGACCATCTGGCGCAGCCGCCGGGAAGTGCGGGCGATCTACCAGGCTTCCGCGGACGGGCAGAGCTGATCCATGCGCCGCCAACTTCAGCCCCGACCCGGGCAGATGGATTCCTGTCCGTCGTTTTCAGTCCCATGGCAGATCACATGATCACAGGCGATGCGATAGGTGATGACAAAATACAGCGCATAGATGCCCGCGATCGCAAGGGTGATCAGCAGGGCAATTTCCATGGCACGCTGTCCGCTCAGCCCGACAAAGCCCCAGATCTCATAGATCTTGCCAAAAACCAGGCCGAACGGCACGGTCAGAAGGAGCGGCAGCACAAAGGGCATCAGAAAGAAGGCGCCGGTCTGACGGAGCAAGGCCGCTCTCTGCATCCTTTCATCTGCGCCCAGACGGTACAGCACAGCAAAGCGCCTGCGCTCCTCGTCCAGCGTGGACAGCGTCTTCAAAGCCAGAATCGCCAGCGTCATACAGACGAAAATCGTGGCGACATACAGCGTACCGATGATGAGCGTTCCGGCAGTGGCGCTGCCGTACAGGCGGTAATCCTCCCGGATGGCGAAATCGCACTGCTCTTCAAGCCCTTCTTCCGTTTCCCGCACGACGGTCAGCTCCTTCAGCATGGCCAGAGCGTCAGGCCGGTGATTTTCCAGCGTCCAGGCGGCACAGACATCCGAAACAGGCATGCCGGCCACCGCTTCATCAGGAACCACAAAATACATCCATGTTCTTCGGGTAAAAACCGGGTAACGGGTACTGCTCCCCGCCCAGGAGAAGGTTTTCCCGTTCAGGGTTACGGTTTTTCCAGAAAAGTCCGTGTCGCAGATGCCCTAGACGGAGGTAACCAGCAGGTATTCATCTCCCAGCGTCACCGGCTCGAAGCCGCAGCCGGTCAACAGGGCGTTGAACTGGCTCAGGGGCATGAACTTATCCGTCCAGCCCGTCTCCTCATATCCCAGAATGCTGCTGCAGAGGGTCGTTTCTCCCGCAGAACAGAGCTGATAGTCCAGCTCTGCCGAGATGGGACTGTATGTCTCCACAATCTGCCGGCCCTCCTCCATGGAAAGATCATGCTCCTTGGAAAGATCAAACATCACCATCACATCGTAGGGGCACTCCTTTGAAAGAGAACAATCCTCATAAATCTTTTCCCCAAAGGCCACGTTGCACATGGCCATGGCGAACACCAGCAGCGTGGCCAACGCGCCGATCAGCAGGGCATTGACGGTCATCTTGCCGGAAAGCCCCCGCAGGATCACCGTGTTGGCGCCCCTGCTTTTCAGGCGCTGATTCCGCAGCAGCATGCCCGCCATTGCCTTCGAAAGGGTGAAGTGAGCCAGAAAAATCATCACCAGATCAATCGCCAGCCACAAAAGCAGCTCCACGCCGTCCTGCTCGCGAAAGGCTGCCATCAGATTCTGCCAGGTCACAATGCCGCATCCCAGCAGACCCGCCAGCGACGCCGCAGCCAGACAGTACCAGCGCACCGGGTGCTTTTCGCTCTGCTCCGCCGCTTCGGCCCTCAGCAGCTCCGAAACGGTGACTTTTTTCAGATACCGCAGAAAGGCAAGGGTGGACAGCAGAAACAGTCCGGCACTGACTGCCAGCGTCAGCAGGATGCCTTCCCAGGAATAGGCGGACACAGCAAAGGGAATCTCCATGATGGAGGAAAGGAGCGCCGCCAGAAGCTGGAAGAGGACAAGCCCCGCCCCCATGCCCGTAAGCAGAGCCAGCAAAGACAACAGTCCGGTTTCACAGACAAAGAGCGTCCGGATATTCCGGCGCGTCATGCCCAGGGTCAGGTACATGCCGAATTCCTTTTTCCGCAGCTTCAGCATAAAGCCGGCGGCGTAGCTGAGTACCAGTGCCGTGACCAGACCGGACAGAACCGTCACCATGGTGAACATGGTGCGCATATCCGAGGAAGTCTCGGACAGGGATCGGATCCGGTCGCTGCAGCTGAGATTGTTGACCGCAAACATCAGGGCGATGCTCAGTGCCACCGTAACAAAATAGATCAGATAGCTGCGGATCTGACGGCGCACATTCCGAAGAGCCAGCTTAGCAAACATCGGCTTCCCCTCCCAGCACGGCCATGGTATCCAGAATCTCGTGATACAGCTCCTGACGGGGTCGGCCGCCCCGATACAGCTCGTTCCAGATGCGGCCGTCCTTCAGAAACAGAACCCGGGAGGCATAGGAGCCCACCACGGCATCGTGGGTGACCATCAGGATGGTGGAGCCGAGCTCCCGGTTCATCACCGTAAAGGTCTGCATCAGCCCCTTGGAGTTGGCGCTGTCCAGAGCGCCGGTGGGCTCGTCCGCCAGGATCAGGGCGGGCTTTGTGATCAGCGCCCGGGCACAGGCGGCCCGCTGCCGCTGTCCGCCGGAGAGCTGCCGGGGAAATTTTGAAAGCTGCTCTGTGATCTCCAGAGAGGCTGCGACGGCCTGAAGCCTCTGCCGGGTTTCCCCGGCGGGCCGCTTTTGCAGATTCAGCGGCAATACAATGTTTTCCTCCACCGTCAGCGTGTCCAGCAGGTTGTATTCCTGAAAGATAAATCCCAGCCGGTCGCGGCGAAATGCCGCCAGCTCCTGCTCCCGCATTCCGGAAATGTCCTTTCCCTCCAACAGAATGCCGCCGGAGCTGGGACGGTCAATGGTGGCTATGACATTCAGAAGCGTGCTTTTGCCGGAGCCGGACGCGCCCATGATCGCAGTGAAATCCCCCTGCTCCATGGTAAAGCTCACGCCGTCCAGCGCCCTGGACACAGCTTCTCCGCTGCCGTAGTATTTGGTTACAGCCTTGAGTTCCAGTAAAGTACTCATGATAATTCACCGACCTTTCGCTGCTATTGTAACACGGAAAGGCCCCTTGTGTTCTAACGCTCTTCCCACGAAATCTAACAGTTTTGTCAGGTTCCGACAGGAAAGCGCAGCACAAAGCGCGTAAAGCGGTGCTCCTCAGACGCGATCTCCAGACCGATATTCAGCATGCCGCAAAGCTGGCTGACGATATACAGCCCCATGCCAGTGCTCTGGCCGCGGCTCCTTCCCGCCCTGCCGGTAAAGCCCAGCTCCGTCACCCGGGGCAGCTCATGGGCGGGAATGCCGGGCCCGTTGTCCGAAAAGGTCAGACAGCCGGTCTCCAGCGTCATGGTGATCTGACAGCCGGCACAGTATTTGGCGCAGTTGATGAGCATCTGCTTGAGGATGAACACCAGCAGCCTGGGGTCGGTATAGACGGAGCCGTCCCCTTCAATGAAAACGCTGCTTCCTGCGGCAATCAAAAGCTCCATCTCCTCCCGGACAGCCTGATCACAGACCGTCCGCAGGTCTGTGAGGCTGATCTGGGTATCCTTTTCCGCCGTCCGCAGCTTGGCATAGGTCAGAATGGTCTCCGTCAGATTGTCCGCCCGGCGCAGCTCCCGCCGCAGCCTGGACGGCTCCGCCCCGTTGGCGAGAATCAGAGAGCAGGCGGTCAGGGGCGTCTTGATCTCGTGTACCCAGCTTTCCACATAGTCGCAGTAGTCCTGCTTTTCCGCTCTGGCCTGCTCCACCGCGCCGATGGCGGAGCGGGAAATCTCCCGCATCGGCAGATAATACTCCAGCTCCACCGCATCCCGGGGGGGTGCGGCAGTGTCTCGCCGATGAGGTATTTGTCCGGCAGGGCTTCCAGACGGCTTTTCAGCACCCGCAGCCGCCGGTCAGCATGGCGCCAGCCTGCGATAAGAAGGAGCAGCGAAACGAAAATGCCGCTGAACAAAAGAATCAGCAGCAGGGAAAGCGGCATCCCGCAGAGATAGCACACCAGCATCAGATACAGTCCTGCCATTCCCCCTGCGCACAGAAGCACCATCCTGCCCCCGATATAATCCCGAAAGCTCACAGGCGATACCCCACTCCCCGCACCGTGCGGATCAGGCCGTCCGCACCGATCTGCGCCAGCTTGTCCCGCAGTCTGCCGATGTTGACATACAGGGTGTTGCTGTCGATGTACATACCGTTGGTCCACAAATCTTCGATCAGCTCGTCCCGGGTACACAGCTCCTTCTGCATCAGGCACCAGAGAATCCGCACCTCATTTTTGGTCAGCTCTGCAGACTTGTCGCCAAATATAGCCTTCATGCCGGGCAGGTCCAGGGTCAGCCCGCGCACCGTCAGCAGATCTCCCGCCGTATTTTTCAGCATTCTGCCGATCCGGGCCAGCAGAACGGCGGAATTGTAGGGCTTGCGGATGAAATCGTCTCCGCCCACGCCGAAGGCCAGCAGTTCATCTTCCGGCGTATCCCGGGCCGTCAGGAAAATGACCGGCGTATCAGAGGTCTGCGCAGCTTCCGGCAGCGGGTCAATCCGCTTTCCCCCGGCAGATTGATGTCCATCAGGATCAGGTCACAGGGCTGATCGTCTACCGGCATATAGCCATTGGAAGCCAGCAGTATCTGCAGCTCGGTGCGGATTGCTTCATCATCCTCGATAATCTGTATCCGTTTCATCGTCTTTCCCCCACTTTCATTCATCTGAAACTGTACATATCCGGGTAAAGAAAAACCCTGAAATCGGGTGATTCCAGGGTTTGACGTATTTCCGCTTGTGTTCGGGCGTAAATCCGGATCAGCGCTTGCTGAACTGGGGAGCGCGACGAGCGGCTTTGAGGCCGTATTGAAAATATCTATGTGCCGATTTTCTTTGATTTTTCAAGGCTTTTCGGGCTTTTGGATAACGGTTGCCCCATTTATTAACACAGAAAATGAGGGAATTATCAGGCCATTCTCAGTGATTGAATGCTGCATTTACCACACCC
>JAQXNQ010000295.1 GCA_029098085.1 Oscillospiraceae bacterium | reverse complement strand
AAGTGCTTGAGCAGATTCTGATGCCAGTCGGGAATTTTCTCGATGCTGCTGAGCCGGGAGGGCATGGCGGCACCATCAAAGTCGCTGCCCACGGCGATGCAGTCCTCGCCGCCCAGGGCGATGATGTGGCGGATATGGCGGCGGATCTCCTGGAAGGAGGCGTCGCTCTCGCCGTTGATAAAGATGGGATAGAAATTGATGCCGATCAGGCCCTTGCGGCGGATGATCTCCTCAATCTGCAGATCGTCCAGATTCCGCAGGTGGGGGCAGACCTCGAAGCAGTTGGAATGGCTGGCGATGAAGGGCCGCTCGGCCACCTCGCACAGCTCCCAGAAGCCCATCCGGTTCAGGTGGGAGACATCGATGATGATCCGGTTCTTCTCCAGCTCCCGGACGGCCTGCTTGCCCAGTTCGGTCAGGCCAATTTCAGAGGCCACGCCGCCGGCCAGCTCGTTCTCCCCGTTCCAGACCAGCGAGAACAGCCTGACGCCCAGCTCCGCAAACTCGGGAATCCGCTCCAGCTTTCCGCCCAGGGCCGCGCCGCTCTCCACAGCCAGCATGGCGTTGCAGACCCGGTCCTGCAGATGATCCTTGTCGTAGGCCACGATGTCGTCGCTTTCCGCGATGGCCTGCTGCAGCTTCTCCGCCTGAGCGAGGAAGTGGTGATAGGCTCTGGCGCCCCGGTAATCGTCGTGGATAAAGGCGGCAAAGACCTGCACCCACTGATCAAAGATCAGTCCCCGTTCCACCGACACATCGTAGTCGTTGTGAAGAAGCTGACGTCTGCCCCGGAGGCAGCGATTGAGGGTGTCACAATGTAAATCAAAATGACGCATAAAAACCGCCTTTCTTTGAGTGAAGAGTGAAGAGTGAAAAGTGAATAGTTGAGGTCTTCCGTTCGCTGCGCTCACTTAAAATAGATGATGGGAATCGGAAACCTGGTTGTTTTGCTTTGCCTGAGTGCGAAACGGAAAGTTTTCAGTTATCAGTGAAGAGTAACGGCAGGTTTGCTTTCGATTTTCACATATGTCAGAATCGGCGAACAGTCTTCTGTAATAAAAACTAAATCACTATTCACTGACAGTTCGCACAAACGCAAAAATCAAAGCAAAGCCTTTCAAATCTCGCCAGGTTTCAAGGCGCGCAGCGCCGATTTACCTTAACTCTTCACTCTTCACTATTCACTTTTCACTACTACAATTTCCTTCCTTCCAGCCCGAAGGCATCCTGCATCCAGTGAACCGAATCCAGGTCGCCGGTCCGGGGATCGAGCAGAACCTCGATCACATCAAACCGGGGCTGCAGCAGGGTGGGATGCTCCTCCAGCCACTGGGAAGCCGCCCGCAGCAGCCGCAGCTGCTTCCGGTCATCCACCCGGTCGCCGGGACAGCCCGCCGTGCCGGTCTTGACCTCGGCAAAGATCACAAAACCGTCCTTCCGGGCGATCAGATCCACCTCGCCCAGGGGCGTGTGATAGCCGCCGGTCAGGATGGTACAGCCCTGCCCCACCAGGTACTGGGAGGCGATGGCCTCTCCCCTGCCGCCGGTGGTCTGGAGCTGCTGCTGCAGATATTTTTTCAGGAAGCTCCGCCGGTGCACCGGTGAGATGCCGTACTGATCCAGCAGCTCATAGTGGAGTTTGGTGCCGTAGCCCTTGTGCTGATCGAAGCGGTACTGGGGGTACTGCTCCGCCAGCTTCATCATGTAATGATCCCGGGAGACCTTGGCCAGAATGGACGCCGCCGCCACCGAGGCGGAGGTGCCGTCCCCCTTGACCAGCAGCCGGGTGGGCACCGGCAGGCCGGGGCTGCGGTTGCCGTCCACCAGTGCCATGACCGGCTTCACCCGCAGGCCCTCCACTGCCCGCCGCATGGCGAGAAAGGTGGCCTGCAGGATATTATATGTGTCGATCTCGTCCACGGTGGCAACCCCCACCGACCACGCCAGCGCCTTCTCCTGAATGACCGGGAAAAGAGCCTCCCGGCGCTTTTCGGTGAGCTTCTTGCTATCGTTGAGGCCGTCGATGGGGTTGTCTGGGTCGAGAATCACGGCGGCGGCGTACACGTCCCCCGCCAGGGGGCCCCGTCCCGCCTCGTCCACCCCGCAGAAGCCCGGAATGCCCAGAGACAGATCGTATTCCCAGAGGGTCACGGCGTTCCCTCCTCCGGCGGCAGCTCCAGGGACAGCCGCCCCAGCTTGCCGCCCCGATACTCGTCCAGCACCACGGCAGCCGCCCGCTCGGTGTTAACCTCGCCGCCGCTGATCAGCATCCCCCGCTTGCGGCCCACCAGCTCCAGCAGCTCATAGGGCTCCTGTCCGGCGGCCTCCTCCGGGGTGATTCTGAACCGCGAAAGCAGCCCGGGATAGGCCTCCCGCAGCCAGCAGAGCAGCCGCATGGCCAGCAGCTCGGTATCCAGCACCTGATCCTTGACGGCACCGGTAAAGGCCAGCTTCTCCCCCACGGCGGGGTCGTCGAATTTGGGCCAGAGGACACCGGGCATGTCCAGCAGCTCCAAATCCCGGCTGATGGTCACCCACTGCTTGCCCCGGGTGACGCCGGGACGATCCTCCACCCTGGCCCGCTTCTCGCCGGCCATCCGGTTGATGAAGGAGGATTTTCCCACGTTGGGGATGCCCACGATCATCATCCGCATGGGCTTTCCGGCCATGCCCCGGGCAGCCCGGCGCTCCAGCAGCTCTGAAAGCTCCTGCCGCACCAGCGGAAGGAACTGATTGACCCCTTTTCCGGAGCGGCTGTCCACGGCGATGGCGGGAATCCCCTCGCTTTTATAGTATCGCAGCCAGCGGGCCGTGATTGCCGGGTCGGCGGTGTCGCTTTTTTTCAGCACGATGACCCGCGTTTTGCCCGCGGTCCACCCAGCCACCGCCGGCTTTCCGGAGCACAGGGGAAAGCGGGCCTCCCCCAGCA
>JAQXNQ010000294.1 GCA_029098085.1 Oscillospiraceae bacterium | reverse complement strand
CAGAAAAACAAAGCTTTTGTGTATGGCAGTTACTGCGCTGGCTGCCGCAGGCTCCGCGCTGGCCTCGGTCTGGCCGGTGAAGCTGGGCGCAATCTGTACCGGTATCGCAGAGGGCTCTGCAGAAATGGTTTCCCGGACTGCAGCGGCAGTGGCGGTGTTCGGGGTGATTTTTCTGGGAGCGGAAGGCATTGCTATTCTCAGAAGGGTGATGCTGGACTGCATCATTGCCGGGCACGAAGGGGAGCTGCGTGAAAAAAGCATCCGGCAGCTTTTGAAAATGCCGGTATCCTGCTGCAGCGGCAGTCTCAGCGGCGAAAGAAATGCACAGGTGGATCAGGGGGTTGCAGGGCTCAGTCAGCTCATAAAAATCTTCTGCAATGATGTGGCGGCAACGGTTCTGACGGCAGGCTTCACACTGTATCAGGCGGCGGTCAACGCGCCTCCTGCAGCCGTGGGCCTTATGGCGGCCTATCTGGGGGTGGTGCTGGTCGTGTCCGTCTTTCAGATCCGGTCCCAGAACGGTATCCGGGAGGGCATCGCTGCAGGAAAGAATGCCCTCAGCGGTCAGATCTGCCAGTCGCTGGGAAATTTGGAGCTGATCCGCAGCTTCAATGCGGCCGACTATGAGACGGAGCGGCTGCGGCCGTTTATTGCGGAGATTGCCGGGTCGGAAAAGAAGCATCACCGGTTTATGGGGGCTTTTGACATGGTGAAGCAGGGCTGCAAGGTGTTCTTTTTCGCTGCAGTGCTCCTTGCAGGCAGCTGCATGGTTTTTCAGGGGACCATGCCCGGAGGCGCGCTGGTTACTGTAATGCTGCTTTTTCAGCAGCTGGTAAGACCGGTGGATGAGGTCTACCGCTTTATGGATGAAACTGCATCCTCTGCAGTGAAGGCCAGAGCTCTGGTGAAGCTTTTCGAAGAGGGACAGGATCAGGTCTTTTCTGTTGAGACTTCAGAGGAACCGCTGACAAAACGCAGCATCCTGCTGCGCAATGCAGCCATTGAAGCGCCGGAAAGCGGAAAAATTCTGGCGTATTACGATTCGCTGGAAATCCCGTGTGATTCAGTTGTGGCCATTGAGGGAGAATCGGGCTGCGGAAAGACAACGCTGATGCGGTGCCTGACCCGCTATTATTCCTGCCGGGAGGGCAGCGTGCAGGTCTTTGGCAGGGCCCTTGAGCAGTTCAGTCAGCAGGAGCTGACGGAGCTTCTGGTTTATATTCCGCAGCGGGCATTCTTCTTTGCGGGGACGATCCGGGAAAATCTGGTCTACGGTCTTTCCGGAGCATTTGATGAGGAAGCTCTGGTCCGGGCTCTTCGCAGCGCATGTCTTTACGATGCGCTTCTGAACAGAGTCAGAGAGAAGTCCGGAAAAGACTGCGGAGCTGCGGAGGTTTTAGCGTATACCATCGGAGAAGGAGGCGCCGGGCTGTCCGGAGGCGAAGGCCAGCGTCTTGCCCTTGCAAGGCTGTTTCTGCGGAAGGCGGGGGTCTTTATTCTGGATGAAAGCACTGCCAATCTGGACGGAGTCACGGCGGAGCAGGTGCTGGCAAATGTGGAGGCTTATGCGGCCGGCATGGGGGCAGGTGTCATCTATGTTTCCCACGATCCGCGGGTGGTGAAAAGATGCCGTCAGGTGATCCTGCTGGAAAACCGCAGGGAGGAATACGGCTGCCGCAGTGCGGCCTGAGGCCGGGGCCCCGGCCGGACTGTACCCTGTCAGGAAAAATATATCTGCAGGACGGGAAACCGTCAGGAAGAGGAGGAGACTATGAATGTATTTATGAGAGAGCGCCGCAGGGCGGAAGAAATGATGTCTGCGGAAAGCGGGGGCCTTTATTCTGGACGAAAGCACTGCCAATCTGGACGGTTCCACGGCGGAGCAGGTGCTGGCCAATGTGGAGGCTTATGCGGCCGGCATGGGGGCAGGGGTCATCTATGTTTCCCATGATCCGCGTGTGGTGAAAAGATGCCGTCAGGTGATCCTGCTGGAAAACCGCAGGG
>JAQXNQ010000293.1 GCA_029098085.1 Oscillospiraceae bacterium | reverse complement strand
CAGCAGCTCGGGGCGCAGACCGGAAAACTCCGCCGCCTGACGAACCCGGCGGTCGATCTCTTCCTTGCTCAGGCCCATGTTGGTGGGGCCGAAGGCGATATCCTTGTACACCGTCTCCTCAAAGAGCTGGTACTCGGGGTACTGGAACACCAGTCCCACGTTGAACCGCACCTGGCGGAGCTTCGACTTATCGGCCCAGATGTCCTCGCCGTCCAGCAGCACCCGCCCGGAGGTGGGCCGCAGCAGGCCGTTGAAATGCTGAATCAGGGTGGATTTGCCCGACCCGGTATGGCCGATGACGCCGACGACCTCGCCGCTGCCAATGGTCAGCGACACGTCATCCACGGCGGTCTTTTCAAAGGGAGTGCCCACACCGTAGGTGTAGGTCAGATGCTCGATGGTAATGACCAAAAAAGTTCATTCCTTCCTGTATGAGTTGAAAGCGGCGCGGGAATTGAAAGCTGAGCTTTCATTTGTCAAAGAGTGCCTTGATCGCCTGGAAGCATTCCTCTTCAGTCAGAATGTCCTCCGGCAGGGGCACGCCCTCCGCGCGCAGTTCGTGTACAAGCTCGGTGACCTGGGGCACATCCAGCCCCACCGATTTCAGCAGCTCCACCTGGGAGAAAACCTCCTTGGGGGTACCGTCCCGAAGAATCACGCCGCCGTCGATGACCACCACCCGGTCAGCCTGGACGGCTTCGTCCATGTAGTGGGTGATGAGGACGACGGTGGTACCGTAATCCCGGTTCAGGCGGCGAATGGTTTTCAGCACCTCCTGCCGTCCCCGGGGATCCAGCATGGCGGTGGGCTCGTCCAGCACGATGAAGTCGGGGCGCATGGCGAGAATGCCGGCGATGGCCACCCGCTGCTTCTGTCCGCCGGACAGCTGATGGGGCGCGTGCTCCCGATACTGGTACATGCCCACTTCCTTCAGGGCTTCATCCACCCGGCGGCGGATTTCCTTCGGCTCCACGCCCAGATTTTCCAGGGCAAAGGCCACATCCTCCTCCACAATGGTGGCGACGATCTGGTTGTCCGGATTCTGGAACACCATGCCCACCTGCTGGCGGATATCGAACAGCCGGTCTTCGTCCCGGGTGTTGATGCCGCAGACGATCACATCGCCGGAGGTGGGGGTCAGGATGGCGTTGAAGTGCTTGGCCAGGGTGGATTTGCCCGAGCCGTTGTGGCCCAGCACCGCCAGAAACTGGCCGTGGGGAATCTGCAGGTTCAGGCCCTTCAGTACCAGAACCGGCGGCGTCCCCTCTTCATCGCCGGGGTATTCAAAAACAAGGTCGTTTACGAGAATCTCTTTCATTTTCTATCTCAACTTCCTTCCGGAGTATGGATGAAGGGTCAATCGCAGAAGCGGACAAAACGGCGGGCGTCAGCGCCCTTCCCCGCCCAGCTCCTCCACAAACGACGGATACTTTTCCCGATACAGTCCAAAGGTCGGGCAGGGCGGCTGCCGGAAATCCAGCTGATACAGCCGGAACACCACCGGGATGTCCTTGGGCTGCCACTGCTCGTGGTAGGAATAGCGGTAGGTCATGCCAAGTTTGCGCATGACGCCGCCGCTGGCCGGGTTGTTCCGGTCGTGGGTGGCGGTCACATAGGGAAAGCCCGCTTCCCGCAGCCGGCAAAGCAGCGCCGCCGATGCTTCGGAGGCGTAGCCCCTTCCCCAGCAGTCCCGTCTGAGGCCGTAGCCGAAGTCGAGGCTTTCCTCGGGCGAAAGGCCGATATAGCCGATGGGAATGTTGTCTTCCTTTAAGCAGATGGCGTACTGATAGCCCCAGGGATCACCGTAATGATCGAGATAATGGGACTGAATCCAGTTTTCCGCCTGCTCCAATGTATCCAGCGGAAACCAGGGCAGGAAGGTGTTGACCTCCCGGTCGGACAGCACCGCCAGCAGGGCCTTCGCGTCATCCATCGTGAATTTCCGCAGAATCAGCCGGTCGGTCTGGAGGGTTGGGGTGTTTTCCTTCGGCTTCAGTTCGGTTTCAAACCACATGGCGTCTCCTTTCGCAGACGGGTTTCAATCTTTTTTATTGTAGCAGAAAAAGGGGAAAACTGCAAGAGTTGGACAGCGGGGGCAAATGGAGAAGCATTACGGATTCACAAACAGCGCCGTGGAGCCGCAGGGCAGCACCAGTCCGGAGCGCTGCACCGGCAGGCCGATTTCATCGGCGGAGACGGTGCCCTTGTATTTCTGTCCCACCGTGACCCCCAGCAGATAGGCCATGACCGACGGCGAAAGGCCGGTGGTGTAGGAGTTCAGGGCAAAGAACAGCGGGTCATCGGACAGGACGCCGGTGCAGAGGGAGAGCAGGTCGTAGATCTTCTCCTCCAGCTGCCAGACCTCACCGCCGGGGCCCCGGCCGTAGGAGGGCGGATCCATGATGACGGCGTCGTACCGCCGTCCCCGGCGGATCTCCCGGGCAACGAATTTCTCGCAGTCGTCCACGATCCAGCGGACATCCCGGCCCTCCAGATGGGACAGGGCGGCGTTTTCCCTTGCCCACTGCACCATCCCCTTGGAGGCGTCCACATGACAGACCGACGCACCGGCATTCAGGCAGGCCAGGGTGGCGCCGCCGGTGTAGGCGAAAAGGTTCAGCACCGAAACGGGCCGTCCCGCGCCCCGGATCAGGGAACCGAACAGATCCCAGTTGACCGCCTGCTCTGGGAACAGGCCGGTGTGCTTGAAGCCGGTGGGGGAAATTTTGAAGGTCAGCTCCCCGTACCGAATCTGCCAGCTCTGGGGAAATTTAGTGAAGTTCTCCCACTGGCCGCCGCCCTTGCTGGAGCGGTGATAATGGGCGTCGGGGCGGCTCCACTGGCCGTCCCGGGGAGTTCTCCAGATGATCTGCGGATCGGGGCGGATCAGGGTCACCTTCCCCCAGCGCTCCAGCTTTTCTCCGTCAGAGGTATCCAGCAGGGCGTAGTCCTGCCAATTGGATGCAATGCGCATACAGGCACTCCTTTATATAATATCAGCTGTGCAGTTCATATTCCAGCGTGATCCAGCTCGCTTTTCAGCTCAGTCAGCCAGACCGGCGGAGCTTCGGTCAGCAGAAAGAATCGGCCGTTGCGGATTTCGGCCACCTTAACAAAGCCGTTTTCGTTGTCGTAAAAGGTGACCTGGTCGCAGTAGGGCAGCACCTGCCGCAGCGCGTCAAACCGACCGGAGAACCGCCGCTCCACATCCGCTTTGGGAATGTCGTGACCGCCCTTGCGTACCCGGTTGGCGATGCGCTGCAGACTTTCCTCTGCCGAATTCAGCCCCACATAGAACAGGGAAACGTCATACCCCTGCTGACGGGCTTTGCGGAGGGTGTGCAGCACCCGTTTACCGGACAAGGTGGTCTCCTGGGTGAAGGAAACGTTGCGGGCCAGGCAGCTGTCAATCTCGGCGACTGCCTGCTTTCCAGCTTTGAAAACATCGAAATGATGGGCCCGGGCGATCTGGTCAGGGTCGATGATCTGCCCCAGCAGCTCACCCTGCCCCTCCAGCACACCCCGAAGGCTGGATTTACCGGTGCCGTTGACCCCGGCAATGAGGGTGTATTTTTTCATAAAGCCTCCACAGAACAAAACGATACAGTCATCTCACAGCAGCTGCTGCCCATCCCGCGCCCGATTCAGATGCTTATAGGCCAGGTCGGTGGCCACGCGGCCCCGGGGCGTGCGGGCCAGAAAGCCCAGCTGCATCAGATAGGGCTCGTAGACGTCCTCGATGGTGACGGCCTCCTCCCCCAGCATGGCGGCGAGGGTCTCCAGACCCACCGGGCCGCCGTTATAGTGGTCGATGATGGCGGCGAGCATCCGGCGGTCGGTGTTCTCCAGCCCCAGCTCGTCCACCTCCAGCCGGGTGAGGGCGGTGTCGACGATCTCCCGGGTGATGGTGCCGTCGCCCATGACCTGCGCGAAGTCCCGGATGCGGCGGAGCATCCGGTTGGCGATACGGGGGGTGCCGCGGGAGCGGCGGGCCAGCTCCATGGCGCCCTCCTTCTGACAGGGGATGCCCAGAATCCCGGCGCTGCGCTGGACGATCTGACAGAGCTCCTCCGGCGTGTACAGCTCCAGCCGCAGCAGCACGCCGAATCGATCCCGCAGCGGGCCGGTCAGCTGGCCCGCTCTCGTGGTGGCGCCCACCAGCGTGAACTTGGCCAGATCGATGCGGATGGACCGGGCGGACGGGCCCTTGCCGATGACAATGTCCAGGGCGAAGTCCTCCATGGCCGGGTACAGCACCTCCTCCACCGCCTTGGACAGGCGATGGATCTCGTCGATGAACAGCACGTCCCCCTCCCCCAGATTGGTCAGCAGGGCGGCCAGGTCTCCCGGCTTCTCAATGGCCGGACCGGAGGTAATCTTCAGGTTGGTCTGCATCTCATTGGCGATGATCTGGGACAGAGTGGTCTTGCCCAGACCGGGCGGGCCGTAGAGCAGCACATGATCCAGTGCCTCGCCCCGGCGGCGGGCCGCTTCGATATAGACCCGCAGGTTTTCCTTGGCCTTTTCCTGACCGATGTATTCATCCAGCGTTTTGGGCCGGAGGGAGTATTCGGTTTCCGCGTCTCCGGCGTTTACCTCCGGCGCGGTGATCCGGTTCTCCAGATCCAGCTCGATGTCGCTGGAGTTCAGCTGTGATTCGAACAAAGCGATTGCTCCCTTCTGA
>JAQXNQ010000292.1 GCA_029098085.1 Oscillospiraceae bacterium | reverse complement strand
CCCGGGTCTGCTGCAGCATGATCTCGGAGAGCCAGATGCGATAAGGATCCCGGGTTCGCCGCCAGGGCAGATCCCGGGCCTCCTGCCCGTACCAGACAAGCAGGGCCTCGCCCATGCGCCGGACGCGGCCCTCCATCTCCTCCGCCGAAAGGGGCGAAAGCAGTGGCGCAAAGCGCTCCTGCCCGCCGCTCATGACTGCCTGACCCAAAAGCTGTCTCCCTTTTTGGAAAAGGCCACCGATATATCCTGCCGAAGCAGAAGCGTCTCAATCTCCTGCCGAACTGCGGCCCGCTCCTCAGCGGTCATCCCATCGGGATAGCCGATGTCCGCCGACTGGCTGCCGCAGGCATCGGTCAGATGCAGCGTCACACCCTTTTCCGCCAGCTGCCTTTTCAGGGCAGCCACCGTTTCCATGGAAATGATCTTCACGGCTACCCTCCTCAGCTCTGGTATTCATAGCCCAGCGTCAGCGCCTTCAGGTTGCCCTCCAGCAGATGGCGCTTGGAGGACGGCACGCACTGCTCGATGGCCTGCTGCTGCAGCTCCAGCGTAGTGAAGCCGGTGACCTTCAGCACCTGACCCAGCATGATGATGTTGGCAAGGCCGGTCAGGCCCGCCTCCTCCGCCATGGCGGTGCAGGGGATCCCGGCAAAGGACACGCCCTTTTCCCGGCAAAGCGCTTCCGCCGCCTCATCCCGCCGGATCAGGGAGCTGTCCAGAAAGACCCGGCCCCCCGCCCGGACGAAAGAGATGAATTTGTCGTAGGACGGCTGATTCAGCACCACCAGCGTCTCCGGCTCGGTCACCAGCGGGCAGCTGATTTCCTTATCGTCGATGCAGACCGAGCAGTTGGCGGTGCCGCCCCGCATTTCGGGGCCGTAGGACGGCAGCCAGGAGACGAATTTGTCCTCGATCATGGCGGTGTAGGCCGCCGCCTTGCCCATGAACAGCACGCCCTGTCCGCCGAAACCGGCAATCAAAAGATTCAGGCTCATGCTCTCACCCCTTTTTCAGTCCGATCCACGGTGCAGCCCAGCGGGTAATAGGGAATCATCTTTTCCTCCACCCAGTTCAGTGCCTCCACCGGCGTCATGCCCCAGTTGGTGGGACAGGTGGACAGCACCTCCACGATGGAAAAACCCTTCTTGCCGATCTGGGCCTCAAAGGCCTTTTTGATGGCCGCCTTGGCCGCCCGGATATGAGCCGCCGTGTTGACGGCCACCCGCTCGGCGTAGGCCACGCCGTCCACATTGGACAGCAGCTCGCAGACCCGCACCGGGAAACCGGCGTAGGCCACGTCCCGGCCGTAGGGGGTGGTCTGAGTGACCTGTCCCGGCAGGGAGGTAGGAGCCATCTGTCCGCCGGTCATGCCGTAGATGGCGTTGTTGACGAAGATGACAGTCATGTTCTCGCCCCGGGTGGCGGCGTGAATGGTCTCCGCCGTGCCGATGGCGGCCAGGTCGCCGTCTCCCTGGTAGGTGAAGACCGCGCTGTCCGGGTTGACCCGCTTGAGACCGGTGGCCACAGCGGGAGCCCGCCCGTGGGGCGCCTCCACCATATCGCAGTTGAAGTAATCGTAGGCCATGACGGCACAGCCCACCGGGCAGACGCCGATGGCGTCTCCCAAAACGCCCAGCTCCTCCAGGCACTCCGCCACCAGACGGTGGATGATCCCGTGGGTGCAGCCGGGGCAGTAATGGGTCTCCTTGTCGGTCAGGCCCTTTGTCTTTTCAAATACCACTGCCATGCCTTCAATTCCCCTTTCCTGCCAGCTTCTCAATGGCAATCCGAACCTCGGCGGGTGTGGGCACCACGCCGCCGGTGCGTCCGTAGAACTCCACCGGTCTGCTGCCGTTCACCGCAAGGCGCACATCCTCGATCATCTGGCCCATGCTCATTTCCACGCAGAGGAAGGAGCGCACCTGCTCCGCCGCCGCGGCGATCTCCTTTGTGGGGAAGGGCCACAGGGTGATGGGACGGATCAGTCCCGCCTGGATGCCCATCTCTCTGGCCTGATCCACGGCGCTCTTGACGATCCGCGCCATGGCGCCGTAGGCCACCAGCGCATACTCGGCGTCCTCCATCCGGTACTGCTCCACCATGACCTCCCGCTCCTGCACCACCGCATAGCGCTGATACCGCTCCCGGATGATCTCCTCCAGCTGGGAAGGGGTCAGATAGAGGGAATTGACGATGTTGGGCGGACGCTTGCCCTTGGTGCCGGTCAGGGCCCAGGGCTTTTCAGCGGGCCGGGGCTCCTCTTCCGGGAACACCACCGGTTCCATCATCTGCCCCAGCATGCCGTCCGCCAGCAGCATGGCCGGAATCCGGTACTGCTCGGACAGGCTGAAGGCGTGCCCCACCAGATCCACGATCTCCTGCACCGACGAGGGCGCGAAGACCAGCAGCTGCGCATCGCCGTGTCCCGGCGCTTTGGTGGCCTGCCAGTAGTCCGCCTGGGAGGGCTGAATGCCGCCCAGGCCGGGGCTGCCCCGCATGACATTGACAATCAGGGCGGGCAGATCGGAGGCTGCGATGTACGAAATGCCCTCGGTCTTCAGGCTGATGCCCGGCGAGGACGAAGAAGTCATGGCCCGGGCTCCGGCCGACGCTGCGCCCAGCACCATGTTGATGGCCGCCACTTCACTTTCCGCCTGCAGATAGGTTCCGCCGATTTTGGGCATCCGCTTGGCCATATAGGCCGCGACCTCGGTCTGGGGGGTAATGGGGTAACCGAAAAAATGGCGGCAGCCGGCCCGGATGGCCGCTTCTGCCAGCGCTTCGTTTCCCTTCATCAGATATTTCTTTCCCATGCTCTGTACCCGTTCCTTTCTCCGTCATTCCCTGATCACGGTAATGGCCACATCCGGGCAGAAAAGCCCGCAGACGGCGCAGCCGACGCAGTCCTCTTCCCGCACCGGGACGGCCGGATGGTAGCCCTTCCGATTCAGCTCACCGGCGGACAGCTCCAGTACCTTTCTGGGACACGCATGGACACAGAGACCGCAGCCCTTGCAGCGGTCCCTGTCAATGATCACCTTGCTCATTTTATTCCCTTCTTTCTGTCCAGGGAGGGAGAACCAGACGCCGCAGCGGAATCACGCCCTGCAGATCCGAAAGAGGCTCCTGCAGCGAGGGCATGACCGCCGTCCCCCACAGGGGAAGCCCGGCCAGCTCCGCCGTCCGCTCCGCAAAGGGCAGCGACGCCCGCACCAGCTCCGCCGTCGTCTCCGGGCCCAGATTGGTGTTATTGATCAGACCGTGCACCCGCAGCCGGGAGGCCTGTTCGATCTCCCGCAGGGAACAGACGCAGCTTTCCGGCGTATCGGTCAGATACCGGCAGCCGTTCAGCAGGTACAGGAAGGCGTGGGGACGCTGCCGCAGCTTGTCCGCGTACCGTCCCAGCGCCACCGCCCCGGCGTCGTCGCCCCCCACATCCAGAATCACCCATCCGCCGTCCAGAATGGCGGCATCCACCGCTGCGGACAGCACGGGCAGATCCAGATTGGATCCGGCATAGGCCGGCGCGATGACCCGGACGCCCTCCCGCTCCAGCTCATCCTTAAAATCCGCCGAGCGGAAATAGGGGTTGACGATGTCCAGATCGATCAGGGTGACCGCTTCGCCCTGCCGGCGCTTTTCCAGCGCGGCGCTGACGGCAAAGCTGGTTTTCCCGCAGCCGTAATGGCCTGTTACGATGAGAATCTGATCCAAAAGCGCTCCTCCCTCATGGACAACAGCTGACCTGAAGGGATCCCCCAGGTCAGTCAATGGTTTCAGTATACACCTTTTTCCGGGAAAAATAAAGAGAATCGTAAGAATGTTCCGCTCATTTTCCTACTTTGTTCACATTCCTGCCCTCCGCATAAGAAAAGCCGCAGCGCTCCGAAGAACGCTGCGGCTCTGATTTATGCCCCTTCGCTGCCGGGAATTTCCCGGTTTTCCAGGTGAATCTGTATTCGCAGCTTATCTGCAATCATGGCGATAAACTCCGAATTGGTGGGCTTGCCGCGGCTATTCTGGATGGTGTAGCCGAAGTAGGAGCCCAGCACATCCACATCTCCCCGGTCCCAGGCCACCTCAATGGCGTGGCGAATGGCCCGCTCCACCCGGGAAGCCGTGGTGGAAAAGCGCTTGGCCACTGTCGGATACAGCTGCTTGGTCACCGAGCTCATGGCGGTGGGATTGGTCAGGGTGAGGATGATGCTGTCCCGCAGATAATGGTACCCCTTGATATGAGCCGGAACGCCGATGTTGTGCAGGATGCTGGTCACCATCACCTCCAGCTGCTGCACCGTGACCTTCTCCTTCTGGGACATCCCGGCCTCCGGGAAGCGATTGCCGCAGAGATAATCGATCCGGTCAAGGAGCAGAGAGAGCTCTACCGGCTTGAGCATGTAGTGGCAGTCGGGATTCTCGGTCATGGCCTGCTCCACAAAGCTGTTGGTGAAGGACGAAATCACAATGAACCGAGGCCGATCCTCCCGCCCCTTCATGGCATTCAGCACGCCAATGGCATCCACATGACGCATCTGCAGATCCATGACCACCAGATCCGGCTTTTCCGTCTGGATGGAGGACAGAACCTCCAGACCATCCCTTTTCTGCAGAATCACATCATACCCCCGTTCTGCCAGCTTTTCCCTGCACAAAGCACGGAATTCTGCGGAATCATCACTAATCAGAATTTTTTTGCAAATACTCACGATTTATCACCTCTTCAGTAATCTTAATGATATCTTAACACACCTTTCGTGGAATAACAAGTAATTTGGACACAAAGGAAAAACTTCTCGTTTTTGCTCAATTATACATTTCCAATCTTGTTGTACGTGCCTTTGGGAAATGGTATATTGGGTCGAATGATGTTTTATTCAGTAATATTTCAAAGCTGTTTGAACCGGTTTCTGTTTTTTTGCTCGGTCGTATCAGGAAGTATTCAGTATCTTTACGTCCAATAGCGTCCATTAAAAACCGTGGGCTCCCCTGTGTTCCAGATACAAACAAACCGGGCTTTCTTTCGCTTTGAAGCAGACTGCGGCAGGGTGCCGGAAACAGCAAAAGCGCGGGCAAACGCCTGTGCTTTCCGTCGCCGCCGCTCACACCCGTCGGCAGGGCAGCTTTCTGTTGACAGACCCACGGCTTTATGGGATAATGAAGCTGTCAGAAACACCTGTATTTATTTATGACATTCCCGGGATTGGCTGCCGCCGGAAGTGGCGGGCTGATCACCGTGTTTCAGGAGGCTTTTATGAGTTCAGGCTATGTGATGAAACTGGTCAGTATGGGTTCCGACGGTGCGTACACCTGTGAATCGGAGTCTGCAGTACATGAAGGAGACGTCATTCTGGATAAGGGCTGT
>JAQXNQ010000291.1 GCA_029098085.1 Oscillospiraceae bacterium | reverse complement strand
GAGTCGGCGGAACAGATGCCGATGGAAATGATTGATCAGGAAACCGGAGAGGTGTGCAAGGTATGAAAGAAATCCTTTCGCTCATGAAGGATGAGCCGCTGATTCTGACGCTCTGCCCGGAAGAGGAGAGCATCCTGCTGAACAAGAACGTTCTGGAGCAGCTGGGACAGCCCAGACAGGTACAGATTCTGATCAATGAGGAACAGAGCATGCTTCTGCTCAAGGCCTGCACCGTGGAGGATCGGGAGGCTGTGGTCATTCCACAGCTTCCGCCCGACCAGTTTGAGGTCAGCGGCGCATCGCTGCTCAGACGCATCCGCCGCCTGATGGGCTGGTGCGACACGCTGCCAAGGCAGATCAAGGGCTTTTCCATCCCGGAGCACTATGCGATTGCCTTTGACCTGCAGGAGGCCGTCCCCGTGCAGCTGATCCCGTCCGGCGGAGGCTTGCCGGGCAGACGCAGCTAAAGGAGGAAAATCTGTATGGCCATGGATAAAGAAATACTGATGCAGCGCCTTCAGACCCAATACCTGACCAGGCAGGAGGTACTCTTCAAGCTGCCGCTGAATATCTCCATCAATTCCTTCTGGCCCGAGCTGATCGAGAGAAGAAAGCTGAGCAGCGTGGTGCTGCCGCTCCATCGCGCGGACGGGAAGCCGCTGTGGTACGTGCTGACCGACAGGATGATTGCTGCCAGCGAAAAGCTCTGTGCGCTTGCGCTGGACTGCACTGCGGTTTCGGATCCTTTCAGAAGCACGCTGACCTGCGCGATGACCGAGGAGCTGTTCTTCACCAGCTTTGTGGAGGGTGCCCAGATTACGCTGCAGCAGGCGATGGAGTTTCTCGAGCGTGGCACGGAGCCCGAAAACGTGCAGGAGCAGATGATCCAGAACAACCGTCAGGCATGGTCGGAGATGATCGGCATGCTGTACTACCCGCTGGACGAACACTGCGTGAGGCTGCTCGCCTACAGGCTGACGGAGGAGATGGACGGGCAGGCTGCGGATTACCGTCAGACGGACGCTCACCCCATTGAAGCCATGGGAAAGGAAGCCTATGACGTGCCGCCAGCTTCGGCGCTTCCGGGGCTGATGCGGGAGTATTACGATTTCCTGGCCAACGCAGAGGTTCATCCGCTGATCAAGGCGGCTGTCGGCCAGGCATACATTCTGGTGACACGCCCCTTCCCGGAAGGCAATGAAAGGCTGGCACGGATGATCTCCTATGCGGTGCTGCTCCGCTGCGGCTATGACTTCCTGCGGGACATTTCCATTTCCGGGATGATTGCCCGGGAAAGCTACCGATATTTCAAAAGCATGCAGGACATCATTCGCAGCGAGAACGGCGGTGACCTGACCTACTTCATTGAGTATTTTCTGGATCTTCTGGCGAGGTCGATTGACGCAAAGGCAGAGCAGGACAGACGTCGGCAAGAGGAAGCGTTTCTCATGGAACGACAGATGGCAGCGAAGCCTCTGACCAGAACGGAGGATTCTCCCGCAACGGAGGAGCCTCTCTCAGCGGAGGCAGTTCCCGGAAACGAACCGCCCCATCAGCCGGCGGAGAGCGAAACGGATGAAAAAGCGAAGGATGAGCAGGCGGAGCCCGATACGGACAGCGGCGATGAACCCAAAACGCAGCCGAATGAAAGTCCGCCGAGAGAGTTTTCATCTCCCGATGAATACCTGCGGTTTCTTCAGGAGGCACGAGTCAACGGGATGAAACGAACGCAGGAAAAGCGTGCCAACAGAGTCACGGCGATGCTGACAGAACTGGTCGAGCGTGGCACATACTCCTTTATGCGGGGAGATTGGGATAGAATGACCAGGGACTCAAAGAGCATTACAAGAGATGATCTTGCGCTCATGCTGAAACTAGGTCTGATCACCTGTGAGCAGGCAAACGATCCCCGGTGTCTGCTGGCTTTTCGCATCCCTATAGCGGAACATGCGGATGATGGGGCAGCGATGAGCAACGAAAAGGCGATTCAGATGCAGGCACAGAATGATCTTCGGAAAGCAATTCAGACCATGCTTGCATCTGCTTATACAAAGGAGCGTCAGGTTGCTGCAGGACTTCTGAAGATGCTTGACAGCGAAAGAAAGGTGTTTACTTTTTCGGAATGGATGGAAATGAACCAGGTAGCAAACAAGGATGTCGGGTCGGTTCATCTCCGCATGGCGGTCAACTACGGCTTTCTTGAATTCGATGGCGGAGTCTATCGTTTTGCTTCGATGCTCAGCAAGGGCCCTCAATGCCATCATATACCTGACAAACAACGGGAAGTACTTCTGAAGCTGATGGAGGCTTTTCCGACTGAGAGGTTCTCTGCGCGGGATGCGGCAATTCAGATCGGGATGAAGCCCTGCAGCATTGGATACTACCTGGATAGCTTTACGCAGCGTGGTATTTTGAAAATGACAAAGGCTCGGCAGAACACGAACTGCTACGAATTCTCAACCGAGGTACATGGTATATTTGAGGCCATCGAATCGGCTGAGGAATCTGCGAGATTTCAACAGATGCCGGAGCGTGAAAAGGAAATCCATGATCCACTGCGCAGCATGGCTGAGGCGGGCTGAGCGACACAGGCGGCGGGGCATTGCTCCGCTGCCTTTTCTCTCTCCCAAAATGAAAAAAATCCCACGACCTGGGCATAATCCAAGCCGTGGGAAAGTATGTGGTATCATCCATCCATGAGATGTGCCAGGGTATGGAAATCAGTCTTCCTGAATTCTTCAACTCGTCTCTGTTCGCAGAGAACAACCTTGATCCGTGACGGCTCCAATGCAATGAAGCAAAGGAGCAGTCACTTTTTGTTTATCCAATAATAGAGTACTTCCCGGACACCCAGCCCACGCAGCCGTTGACCACGACCGCGTGCCAGCCGTTTTCAGCCGTTGCTACCCACACAAAGGTGTCGCCGTTCTTTGCGGCGGTAATGCGGCTGTACTGCGTGCCGTTGCCGGTGCGGATGTTGACCGTACCGCTGACGCAGGAGATTGTGACCTTCCTGCCGTCGGTGTCGGGCGTTTCCTCGCCGACTTCCGGCTCGGAGGGCTTCAGCGCCTCGTCCCGGTCGGCGGTTGCCGCCATCAGCGCGGCATGGGTCTCCGTACCATAGATACCGTCTGCCTTGATGCCCGCCCTGCTCTGGAAGGCCTTCAGCGCAGAGAGCGTTTCTGCGCCAAAACTGCCGTCCGCGCCATACTTGGGCAGGGAGAAGCCCAGCTGCAGGAGCAGCTCCTGCAGGGTCTTCACGTCCGTGCCCTTCGCGCCCTTTTCCAGCGAACGGGAGCCAAGGGTGTATTCGGTCGCGGGCGCATCTGGCGTGTGTACAGGTGCGGTCTGGAGGGCGTCGCCGTAGTCGAGGAACGGCAGCGCGTACCAGTGCGTCCACGGACGCTTGCTGACCTGCGTTTTGACGCAGCCGTAAGCAAAACCCTGCCATTCAACTGACCAGCCGTTGCCGATG
>JAQXNQ010000290.1 GCA_029098085.1 Oscillospiraceae bacterium | reverse complement strand
GCCCGGGCCTACCGGCTGGAGAACTGGGAAGCTGAAGCCGAGGCGCTGCTCACCCGGTTTGAGCTGTGGGACAAAAAGAACAAGCTGGGCAAGGAGCTGTCCAAGGGCATGCAGCAGAAGGTCAGCATCTGCTGCGCTCTGCTGCACCGCCCCCGGGTCATCATCTTCGACGAACCCATGGTGGGACTGGATCCACACGCCATCAAGGAGCTGAAGGAGGTCTTCCGGGAGCTGAAGGCAAGCGGCGCGTCGGTGCTCATCAGCACCCATATGCTGGACAGCGTGGAGGACTTCTGGGACGTGGCCCATATCATGATGAACGGCAGCTTTGCCGCCACCCGCCGCAGCGGCGAGGAGGGGGAGAGCCTGGAGCAGCTGTTCTTCGCCATCACCGAAGGGGAGGGGACGAAATCGTGAAAGCCCTGACCTATCTGCTGCTGACCACCATCAAAAACGCCGTGCTGGAGCTGCGGAAAAAGCCCGGCCAGCTGATCTTCCTGCTGGTTATGGCGGGACTGATGGTCTTTGTCTTCGTGACGGGCCAGCAGGTCGGCGTTTCGGATCAGGTCCGGGATCCCCGGGAGCTGTCGGCGATTCTGCTGTCGCTGTATCTGTTCCTGTTTGTGATTGCCGTTTTTCAGGGTCTGTCCTCCGGCGCCACCTTCTATTCCATGGCCGATGTGAACCTGCTGTTCCAGACGCCCATCGTCCCCAGACGGATTCTGCTGTACGGCCTGCTCCGCCAGATGGGCACCTCTCTGCTGGTGGGCGTGTTCCTGCTGTTTCAGTACACTACCTTTCATGTGCAGTACGGCGTCACGATCGGCGGCCTGCTGGTGATTCTGCTGACCTACGGCGTCACCATCTTCTGCGCCCAGCTGACCTCCATGGGCATCTACACCCTCACCTCGGGCAGCGACCGGAGGAAAACCGCCGTCAAGGCTGTCATGATCCTGCTCTGTGCCGCACTGGGCCTGTGGATCGTCATTCCCGCCCTGCGGGTAGCGGGCAATCACCCGCTGCAGGCGGCCATCGCGGCGGCGGACGCCCCCTGGATTGCCTTTTTCCCGGTGGCCGGCTGGATGAAATCGGCGGCTGCAGCGGCCTTCGGCGGCAGTCCCTGGTACCTGCTTTCCGGCTTCGGGCTGGCGATTTTATACTGTGTCCTCTTCGTGGTGCTGGTCACCCGGGTGCGGGCGGATTTTTATGAGGATGTGCTGAAGGCCACCGAGGTTTCCTTCAATGCTCTCACCGCCAAAAAGGAGGGCCGGGTGGAGATGGCCCCCACCCATGTGAAGGTGGGAAAAACCGGTCTGGGCGGCGGCTGGGGCGCTTCCGTCTTCTACTACAAGCACCGGCTGGAGGCTCGCCGGGGAAGGGTTCTGCTGCTGGACGGCATGGGCATGCTGATGGCGGCCTGTGCCTGGATCTTCGCCTTTTTCCTGCGCGGGGAGGGTATGGTGCCCATCTTCGCCTTCGCCACCTATCTGCAGGTCTTTTCCACCATGACCGGCCGCTGGATCCGGGAGCTGATCCTGCCCTACATCTATCTGCTGCCTGAAAGCCCCACCCGCAAGCTGTGGATGCTCTGCCGGCAGAACATCTCGAAAATCGTCCTGGACGCCCTGGTGGTCATGATTCCGGCGGGACTGATCGTGGGCGCGGCGCCGCTGGAGATTCTGGCGGCGGTGCTGGCCCGGACCGGCTTCGGCCTGCTGTTCATGGCGGGCAACATCCTCAATGAGCGGATTCTGGGCGGCCTGACCAACAAGCTGCTGGTGACCTTCTTCTACTTTCTGGTCATGCTGGTGATCGCCGTCCCCGGCGCCATTCTGGGTACGGCGGTGGGTATGCTGCTGGGACAGTGGCTGCCTGCGGTGCCGCTGGGACTGGGTGTGACCTTCCTCTGGAACCTGGGCTGCTCGGCTTTGATCCTCTACCTCTGCCGCAACCTGCTGGAGTGCGCCGAGCTGAGCGGAAGATGAGGGGAGAGACGCGGAAAGACCGCTCCAGGCCGACAAGGTGAATGTGCATTCATCTTTCCCAAAACTTCTCGACAACCGCCTTCAACTGTGCTACAATAAAAACAATAACAAAAGGAGGTCTTTCTTTATGGCATTGATGCAGGTTAATTTCTTCTCCGACGTGCTGGGCATGGAAACCCAGATGAACGTCATCCTTCCCCAACAGACCAGCGGTCAGATTGGCGTGAAGAACAGCGATACTTGCGGCAGGATTCCCACCCTGTACCTGCTCCATGGTATGAGCGACGACCACAGCACCTGGCTGCGGCGCACCTCCATCGAGCGGTATGCGGAGGATCTGGGTATCGCTGTGGTCATGCCCACCACCCATCTGGGCTGGTACACCGATATGAACGTCGGCAACCGCTACTGGACCTATATCTCCGAGGAGCTGCCCCGGATCTGCCGCTCCTTCTTCAAGGATCTGTCCGATCGCCGGGAGGAGACCTTCGCCGCCGGTCTGTCCATGGGCGGCTACGGCGCCATGAAGCTGGGCCTGGGCGCATCGGATACCTTCGGCGCGGTGGCGTCCCTGTCCGGCGGTCTGGACGCTATTGCTGTCGCCCGGGGCGATCTGGGAGGCGGCAGGTTCTGGTGGAGCATCTTCGGCGACGAGGAGCAGGTGACCGGCAGCGACAACGATCTGTTCGCTCTGGCGACCCGGCTGAAGGAATCCGGCAAGCCCCTGCCCAAGATCTATATGTGGTGCGGCACTGAGGATTTCCTCTATGACCATAATATCAGAATGCGGGATCACCTGAAGGGCCTGGGCTACGACCTGACCTATGAGGAGTGTCCCGGCGACCATCAGTGGAAGTACTGGGATCAGAAGATCCAGAACGTGCTGGACTGGCTGCCCATCGAAAAGAAGTAACCATCCGGGGCTGCTGCGGACAGGCTGTTCGCAGCGGCCCTTTTGCATCGGAAAGGGGGAAACCGGTATGCAGGCAGTCGTGTTTGATATGTTCGAGACCCTGATTACCCAGTATGGGAGCCCGCCTTGCTTCAGAGAGCAGTTGGCGGAGACGGCTGATATTCCGCCGGAGCAGTTCGGCGCCCTGTGGGGGCAGACCGAAACCGCCCGCACGTTGGGGCAGCTGACGCTGGAGGAGGCACTGCGGTTTGTGCTGCGGGGAGCGGGGAGGGAATCCGAAGCCCTTGTGCAGCAGCTGGCGGAGCAGCGGAAAGCAGCCAAGGAGGTCTGCTTCCGGCATCTGCACCCGGAGATCCTGTCGCTGCTGGAGGCGCTGAAGGGGAGAGGACTGCGGATCGGCCTTGTGAGCAACTGCTTTTCAGAGGAAGCGGCGGTTATCCGGCAAAGTCCGCTGATTTCCTTTTTTGACGGCGTCTGCCTTTCCTGCGAGGAAGGCGTGCAGAAGCCCGACCAGGAGATATTCGTCCGCTGCGTGAACAGGCTGGGCGTTTCGGCAAAGCAGTGCCTGTATGTGGGAGACGGCGGCAGCAAAGAGCTGGAGGCGGCTTCCTCCCTCGGCATGCGGGCGGTGCAGGCCATGTGGTACCGGTTTGCCTGCCGGAAGGAGGAATTTCCCGGGGCAAAGTCGCCGTTTGAGGTGCTGGAATATCTTTAGAAAAAGCGAACCGTCCCCTATGCAAGCGCACAGGGGACGGTTTCAGGCTGTTGAAAAAGTGGTTTGTGGAAAAAAGTTGCACAAAGATTGTGAAGTGTATGCCCGCTGGAAGCGGGCATGGGGTCTCTGTGGAGTATCTTGCGGCCCGCGGGCCGCGCTTTTTTAGTATTTATTGTCCGCGCCGGGCGCGGAGGAGCAGGATTTCGCGCTCTGCGGAGCGCGACCGGGCTCTGCCCT
>JAQXNQ010000289.1 GCA_029098085.1 Oscillospiraceae bacterium | reverse complement strand
AGGGCCGCAGAGGTTTCCCCCTGCGGCCCTTTCTGCAGCTTTACAGTCGTTCGCTTTTACAGCTTTTCAACGATTTCCTTGGTATCTCTGGCGATGAGCAGCTCCTCGTTGGTGGGGATGACCCAGACCTCGGTGGCGGAGTCGTCGGTGGAGATCTTCGTCTCGCTGCGGGTATCGTTCTTTTCGGGATCGATCTTGATGCCCAGGAACTCCATGTCGGCGCAGACCTTGGCGCGGATGGTCTTGTCGTTCTCGCCGATGCCGCCGGTGAAGACGATGCCGTCCACACCGCCCATGGCAGCGGCGTAGGAGCCGATGAACTTCTTGATCTGGTAGACCAGCAGCTCAATGGTCAGCTGAGCGCGGTCGTTGCCCTCGGCGGCGGCAGCCTGCACATCGCGGCAGTCGCTGGAGATGCCGGAAACACCCAGGAAGCCGGACTTCTTGTTGAGGATGTTGGCCATCTCATCGGGAGTCAGGTTTTCCTTGTTCATGATGTAGGTGATGACGGAGGGATCCACGGCGCCGCTTCTGGTGCCCATGATGAAGCCGTCCAGAGGGGTCAGACCCATGGAGGTATCCACGCACTTGCCGTCCTTGACAGCGGAGATGGAGCTGCCGTTGCCCAGATGGCAGGTGATGATCCGGGTACCCTCGGCGCCGCCGTGCAGCTCGGCATACCGGCCGCTGACAAAGCGGTGAGAGGTGCCATGGAAGCCGTAGCGGCGGATGGAGTACTTCTCATAATACTCGTAGGGAATGGGGAAAATATAGGCCTGACGGGGCATGGTCTGACCGAAGGAGGTGTCGAAGATGGCAACCATGGGGGTCTCCTTGCCGAACACTTCCTGGCAGGCTCTCATGGCGATGGCCTGGGGAGGATTGTGCAGCGGACCCAGCTCACGCAGCTCCATGATGTCGTCGATGACCTTGTCGGTGATCAGGGTAGAGGTCTTGTAGATCTCGCCGCCATGGAGGGCGCGGTGGCCAACGGCGGAGATTTCCTTGACGCTGTCGATGACCTTGCCTTCACCGGTGGTCAGCACGTCCACGATGGCCATGAAGGCTTCCTTATGGGTGGGGAAGTCCATTTCCTTTGTCACAGAGACGCCGGAAGCGGTCTTATGGGAGATTTTGCCGTCGATGCCGATGCGTTCGCAGTTGCCCTTGGCGATGACGCTTTCGTCCGCCATGTCGATCAGCTGATACTTCAGAGAAGAGCTGCCGGCGTTGATTACCAGAATCTTCATGCGTTTGATCTTCCTTTCAAAATACCCCGCAGGGGGTCTGTCATGGATGGGCAAAGCCGGGCTTCGGACAGCAAAAAACAGACGGCTGCGCTTGCCGTCCGGGATCCTGACTGCCTGCTGCTCCGCCCGGGGGCCGGAGGGCAGATTTATTCATCAGAATGACTTGACTTTGCTTTCACTACATTATATAGTAATATAATAGCAGGCAAATTTCAAGTGTTTCTTTGTCTTTTCTCTGCTTTTTTCCGAATAATTTTTGAAAAACCGCTGTTCCGATGCGTTGGACAGCCGGAAGGGGGAACCGTTCTGGGCAAAACGGCAGGCATCATCGCCGAATACAATCCGCTGCACAGCGGCCATGTCTACCATATGGAGGCCACCCGCCGGGCCGGATACGACCGGATTGTGGCGGTGATGAGCCCCCATGCGGTGCAGCGGGGAGAACCGGCCATCTTCTCCAAATGGACCCGGGCTGCGGCCGCTCTGCGGTGCGGCGCGGATCTGGTGGTGGAGCTGCCGACGCCCTGGGCGGTTTCCTCGGCTGCAAGATTTGCCGAGGCAGGCGTTTTTCTGCTGACAGCCATGGGCTGCGTGGACGCGGTATCCTTCGGCAGCGAGTCGGGGGATTTAAGTGCCCTGCGCCGGTGCGCCGATGCCTGTCTGGAGGCGGAGCAGGGGGAGCGTCTGCCCAGTTTGCTGAAAGAGGGGCTTTCCTATGCCGCCGCCCGGGACCGGGCCGTAGCGGAGGGATGGGGGGAGGAGACCGCTTCTCTGCTGCGCAGTCCCAACAACATTCTGGCGGTGGAATACCTGAAGGCCATCCGGCGGCTGCACGCTTCTCTGGACGCCTTTACAGTGGCACGGCTGGGAGCGGGGCATGACAGTCCGCAGCCGCAGCAGGGCATTGCCAGCGCTTCGGCTCTGCGGCAGCTGATCCGCGGCGGAGAGCTGCTTTCAGCTCTGGAGTTTCTCCCGGAGCAGGCGGCGGAGCTGTTTGAGAAGGATCTGCGGGAGGGCACCGGCGGCGCTTCCCTGTCGGCGCTGGAGCCTGCGCTGCTCTACCGGCTGCGCACCATGAGCCTCGCGGATTTCCGGGCGCTGCCCGATGTAAGCGAAGGACTGGAGCAGCGGCTCTTCAAAGCCTCCCGGCGGATGCAGACCCTGGACAGCCTCATTGAAGAGGTACGCACCCGCCGTTATCCCCTGAGCCGGGTACGGAGAATTCTGTACAGCGCCCTGCTGGGCCTGACGGAGGAGAGCGCCGTCGGTCACCCGCCCTATCTGCGGGTGCTGGCCTTCAACGAACGGGGACAGGCTCTGCTGCGGAGGATGCGCAGGGAGAGCGCCCTGCCGGTCTATCATTCCTTTGCCCGTCTGGAGCGGGACTTCCCCCGGCTGGCGGAGACCGAGCTGCTGGCCACCGATCTGTTCCGGATGGCCTGCCCCGATATCCGGGACGCCCATTCGGAGTATCAGGACCGGAGACCCTTTTCCGCCGCGGAAAAGGGCGGAACCCTGCAGTAAAGCTGCACAGGCTCTATTATATATTGGAAAGGATCTGTCTTTCATGATTGCTGTTGCCATTGACGGCCCCTCCGGTGCGGGAAAAAGCACCATTGCCCGCACTGCCGCGGCCAGACTGGGGTATCTCTACATCGATACCGGCGCCCTGTACCGCTCCATCGGCCTGTACGCCCTGAGAAAGGGCGCTGATACCAGGGACGCCGCTCAGGTCGGCGCTCTGCTGCCGGAGATTCACCTCTCCCTGCGCCACGAAAACGGGGTGCAGCAGGTCTATCTGGGGGAGGAGAACGTCTCGGAGGAGATCCGCCGTCCGGCTGTCTCCATGGCCGCTTCCCATGTCTCCGCTCATCCGGCGGTGCGGCAGTTCCTGCTGGAGCTGCAGCGGAGTATTGCCCGGGAAAACAACGTCATCATGGACGGCCGGGACATCGGAACCGTAGTGCTGCCCGACGCTCAGGTTAAGATTTTCCTGACTGCCTCCGCCCGGGAGCGGGCCCGCCGCCGTCTGCTGGAGCTGCAGCAGAAGGGAGAGCCGGTCACCTTTGAGGAGGTTCTGCGCGACATTGAGCAGCGGGACTATAACGACACCCACCGGGCCGCAGCGCCCCTCCGCCAGGCGGAGGACGCGGTGCTGGCCGATACCAGCGATCTGGATCTGGAGGGCTCCATCGCCCTGGTGGAGCGGATCATCCGCGAAAAGGGACAGGAGGGGACGAAATGAGCTTTTATGCTTTCGCCAGAGGGGTTGTCAGTCTCGTTTCCAAGCTGATGTACAAGGTCCGGTACGAGGGCGTGGAGCAGGTGCCGGAGAAGGGCTTCGTCCTCTGCTCCAACCATATCTCCCAGTTTGACCCGATCTTTGTGGCGGTGAAGCTGAAGCCCCAGTGCTTTTTCATGGCCAAGGAGGAGCTGTTCCGCTTCAAGCCTCTGGCGCTGCTGCTGCGGGCGCTGGGCGCCTTTCCGGTTGCCCGGGGCAAGGGCGACACCGGCGCCATCGAAAAGGCGGTGAATCTGGTGAAAAGCGGCAATGTGGTGGCCATCTTTCCGGAGGGGCACCGCTCCAAAACCGGCGAGCTGCAGAAGCTCAAATCCGGCGCGGTGCTGATTGCCGCCGAAACCGGCTGCGGCCTGCAGCCCTGCGTCATTAAAAAGGGAAAGCGGAAATTCATCCGGAGACCGGTGGTGGTGCGGTACGGCGCCTTCATCACGCCGGAGCAGCTGGCCATTCAAAGCCGGGCCCCCTCCGAGATCCGGGCGGCCAACCGGCTGCTGACCGGCACGCTGCAGAATCTGCTGGAGGAAGCCCATGTCTGAGATCACGCTGGCCAAATCCGCCGGCTTCTGCTTCGGCGTCAGCCGGGCGGTGGAGAAGGCCTTTGAGGTGGCCCGCAGCGGGAGGAACGCCGTGACCCTGGGGCCCATCATCCACAATCCCCAGGTGGTGGAAAGCCTCCGGGCACTGGGCATGCCGCCGGTTGCTTCGCCGGAGGAGACAAAGCCGGGGCAGACGGTGGTCATCCGCTCCCACGGCATCAGCCGCGCCGCCATGGAGGCCCTCGCCGGCCGGGAGGTGGTGGACTGCACCTGTCCCTTTGTGGCCAAGATCCACCGGATCGCGGCGGAGGAAACGGCAGCCGGCCGGATTTTGCTGGTGGCAGGGGATCCCAGTCATCCCGAGGTGGAGGGCATCGTAGGCCATGCGGTCGGGCGGGTTTACGTCTTCCGGGATGAAAACGAGCTGAGAAATCTGCTGCAAATCCTTCGGAAAGAGGGAGAACCGCCGGTTTCGGTGGTGGCACAGACCACTTTCCGGCAAAAGTTGTGGGAAAATTTACAACTTATTATCGGAAAAGACTATACAAACGCGAAAATGTTTGCTACAATATGTAATGCGACTGAAGAAAGACAGCGGGAAGCGATACAGATTGCGGAGCAATCGGACCTGATGGTGGTCATTGGCGGCCATGAAAGCTCCAATACCCGCAAGCTGTACGACATATGCAGCGGATTTTGCAAGACAATTTTGCTGGAATCCAAAACAGAACTTGACAAAAGCGAAATTTTACTGCATAATAGTATTGGCGTCACTGCCGGTGCTTCTACCCCGGCTGATATAATCAAGGAGGTTCTAACTACCATGAGTGAAATTTTGGAAAACCAGGGCGAGGAGCTCAGCTTTGCGGAGCTTTTCGAACAATCTCAGAGCGCTGAGAAATTATATACGGGTAAGAGGGTAAAGGGCATCGTTACAACAGTGACTCCCAGCGAAATCCACGTTGATATCGGCGCCAAACAGGCCGGTATTGTTCCCGCTTCCGAAATCTCTGAGTCCAACAGCGGCACCGCCGGCATCGAAAAGGGCGATGAGCTGGATCTGATCGTGCTGAAGGTCAATGACCAGGAAGGCATCGTGACCCTGTCCAAGAAGCGTGTGGACGCTGAAGCCAACTACAACGAGATCTGCAAGGCCTATGAGGATCAGACCACTCTGACCGGCGTTGTGACCGACGTCATCAAGGGCGGCGTTCTCGTGACCTGCAACAACCTGAAGATTTTTGTTCCTGCCTCTCTGGCTTCCGACAGACGGATGGAGGATCTTTCTGCCCTGCTGAACACGGAAGTGCAGTTCAAGGTGATTGAGATCAACGACAGACGCCGTCGTGCAGTGGGCTCCATCAAGGCTGTTCTGCAGGAACAGAGAAAAGCCAAGCAGGAAGCCTTCTGGGCTGACGTGGAAGTCGGCAAGGTTTACCACGGCGAAGTCAAGTCTCTCACCTCCTACGGTGCTTTCGTTGACCTGGGCGGCGTGGACGGCATGATCCACATCACCGAGCTCTCCTGGACCCGCATCAAGTCCCCTGAAGAAGTGGTTCATGTGGGCGATCAGGTTGAGGTTTATATCAAGGACATCGACCCCGAGAAGAAGAAGATCTCTCTGGGCTACAAAAAGAGCGAGGACAATCCCTGGGAAGTCTTTAAGCGCGACTACCCCATCGGCACCGTTGCTCCTGTCAGAATCGTCTCCATCACCACCTTCGGCGCTTTCGCGCAGATCATTCCCGGTGTGGACGGCCTGATTCATATTTCCCAGATCGCCAACGAGCGGATCGCCAAGGTTTCCGACAAGCTGGCTGTGGGTGATGTGGTCAATGCCAAGATCATCGACATCGACTTCGACAAGAAGAAGGTCAGCCTGTCCATCCGCGCTACCCTGGACAGCGAGGCTGCTCCCGTTGAGGAAGAGGAGCCCGTTTCCGAGTATGCCGCCGATGTGGCCGGCATCGAGGGTGTCACCATCGAATAAGCATGGATCCCGTGACGGGGCGCACGAAAGTGCGTCCCGTTTTTGCGTTGCCCTGACTTTTGCAGGAAAAGAGGGTATACTGAAAGCATATTTAGAAGATTTTCTAAATATCTATAATCTATGAGAGGAAGGATCCCATGAACATTGTGATTTCCGGTTCGACCATTTTGGCCATGACCATTGCCGCAGCCGCCACAACCCTGCTTCCGATCGGGCTGCTGATTTTCTGGGCAGTCAGGCGAAAGCTGTCCATGCTGCCGCTGGGGCTGGGCCTTGTTTCCTTTCTGGTTTCCCAGGTACTCACCCGGATCCCGCTGCTGACGGCTCTGAATCAGCTCCCCGCCTGGCAGAGCTTCAGCGCGGCTCATCCGATTCTGATGACTGTTGCAATAGGCGGGCTGACGGCCGGACTGTTTGAGGAAAGCGCCCGGCTGGGCGGCGCGCTGCTGCTGAAGGAGAAGCGCACCTTCCGGGACGGCTGTTCCTTCGGCATCGGACACGGCTTCTGCGAGGTGATTCTGCTGACGGGCATGAGCGAAATCAGCAATCTGGTGCTCGCCCTGATGTGGAACGGCGGGCTGCTGGAGCAGGCGGGGCTGCCGCAGGAAGCTCTTATAGCCGCGGTGGAGGCGCTGGCCGGTACGGCACCGGGGCTGTTCTATCTGGCGATTCCGGAGCGGGTCTTTGCGGTGATGTATCATCTTGCCGCTTCGCTGCTGATCTTCTGGGGCGCTTCCCACGGCAGGAAGGGAATGACCTGGCTGGCGGCGGTCCTTTGTCATACCTTGCTCAACAGCGGCGCCGTGCTGTTGGCGCAGTATCTGTCCGTCTGGGCATCGGAGCTGTTCATGGCGGTTTTCGCAGGTGCGCTGCTGGCGGCGGTGCTGCGGCTGAAGGAGACCTTTCCGCTGGAGAAATTCTCAAACCCGAATCTGAAGGCGGAATGAGCTGCTGCCAATAGAGAAAGCCCGGCGAGATGATCGTCGGGCTCAGCGTGTCGATAAAGGCAACGTTCATCGACAGATTGCACAAATAAAGTTCCATCGCTTTCGCTCGCGCGAAAGCTGGGAGAAGTCCTTATGGCCTTCTCTCGAGCTGGTATCATCTATCGACCTTTGCCAAGGATTATGGGTCAAGGGGCTTGCTCCTTGCAGGTCCAGGGCAGCGCCCTGGTCGCGCTCCGCAGAGCGCGAAATCCTGCTCCTCCGCGCCCGGCGCGGACAATAAAGAATAAAAAAGCGCGGCCCGCAGGCCGCAAGATACTCCTCAGAGACCCCATGCCCGCTTCCAGCGGGCATACACTTTGTCATTCTTGTACAACTCTTCCTTACAAAATACTTTTTTCAACACGCTGAAAAAGCCCTGCGAAACGACCGTCGGGCTTCCTTGCTGCATGTAAGAACCGCCTTACAGCGCCATGGCGAAGCGGATGATGTTCCAGACGTTGACCAGAGCAATGGCGCCCAGCATCCACATGAAGACCTTGTCCACGCCGCTGTCGGAGATGCGTTTGGAGATGGCGCTGCCGATCAGAGCGCCGCCCACGCCGCCCAGAGCCATGAGCACCACCAGCCAGATGCTCACATCGGGCACCGTGCCGCCGGCCACCGTACTGATCAGGCTGACGATCTGGGAGAAAAAGATGATGAAGATGGAGTTTTTGGCCGCTTCCTTGCTGGTCATCGAGAAGAGCAGGCAGAGAATGGCCACGTTGGCAGGGCCGCCGCCGATGCCCAGAAAGGAGGAGATGACGCCCAGAGTCAGGCCCACAGCCAGGCAGAGCACGGTGCCCCGCAGGTTTCCGGGCTGAATGCGGCTTTTGAAGAAGTAGTAAATCAGCACCGCCAGCGTCATGGCCAGCAGCAGGATGGCCTGAATCAGACCCAGCACCGCTTCGTTTGAAAAATTCTGCCGCACCAGCTCAAACAGCCATTTTCCCAGCAGACCGCCGCCGATGGAGCCCACGGCCAGCGGAACCGTCACGGCCTTTTCCAGCCTGACGCCGTTTCCTCTGCTCCGGATCAGGGAGGAGGCGGACATGCACAGAACGGTGCAGCCGGACAGAAAGCTGATGGCGCTGACCGGCAGCAGGTTCATGGCATCTGCGATGGGTTTGATCAGAATGCCGCCGCCCACGCCGGTGATGGCGCCCAGACAGGAGGCAATCAGGCAGAGAAGAAACAGCAGAATGTTCATATGGTGCGCTCCGTTCCGGAAGCAGACCGCACTGCTTCCACGATTTTTCGGCAAAGCCTTCTGTTTTTTATTATAGCAGAGAAATCCGGGAAAGGAAAGAGAAAACCTTTATTTTTTGCGGGTTTATGTTTTCCGGCTTTTGAACCGATTTTCTGGTTGACATCGGGAGCGGATTCTTTTATAATAAAAGAAATGAATCGGCGATGATGGGAAGAAGCGGAAGCATTCGCTGTCAGAGAGAGGGCCACTTTGGTGCAAGGCCCTTTGGGAATCTCCGCAGGCCGCCCCGGAGCCCCGTGCAGAACACGGCGTTTTCCCGCGTTAAGGGGAGCAGAAAGCGGCGGGTGCTTTTGGCCCCGCAACCTGGGTGGTACCGCGGAATGAAGATTTCGTCCCAATACGGGGATGAAGTCTTTTTTTGTTTGCCCGGTACGCCGTTACGGAATGAAAGGAGCGCCTTTATGGATCAGATTTTGCAGATTCTCAGCGGCAACGCACGGATGGATGTGGAAAAAATAGCGGTGATGCTGGACCTTCCGGTCGAGGAGGTTCAGGCCCGCATCAGCGAATACGAGCGGCAGGGCGTGATCCGCGGCTACAAGCCTTTGCTGGACTACGACAAGATCGATACCGAGCTGGTGGAGGCTATCATTGAGGTTCGGGTCAGCCCTCAGCGGGATTTCGGATTTGAGGAGATTGCCCGGACCATCAGCGAGTACAACGAGGTGTCCAGCGAATATCTGATGAGCGGCGGTTACGACCTCCACAACCGCGTGG
>JAQXNQ010000288.1 GCA_029098085.1 Oscillospiraceae bacterium | reverse complement strand
TCTTACCTCGCCGTTCCATCCTTACCGGATTGCTCCGGCGGTACTTTTCTGTTGCACTTTCCCTAAAGTCGCCTTCGGCTGCCGTTAGCAGCTATCCTGCCCTGTGATGCTCGGACTTTCCTCATACCGGTCAAAGCCGGTCCGCTCCCACACAGCTTGCTCACGAAGAAATATTGTACCAGACTCCGGGACTTTTGTCAATGAAATTTCTGGACTTTTCTTAATTTGTTCAGAGCCTTTCCTGAATTCCTATTCGCCAAAGAAAAAGGTAATGGTGCGCTGATCCTCTTTGGACAGATGACTGCCGCTGCGCTCCTGACCGGCGGCCAGCCGCAGGGAAACGATCCCGCCGTTGTCAAAGAGACCGGCGTCCGCCTCTCGGAATAGCTCCGCCGAGGCAAACTGCACCGTGAGCCAGCTTTTTCCCTCCGCCACGGCGGCGCAGTACAGCTGCTCCAGCCCGCCGGGGTATTCCTCCAGCAGCAGGCCATTGCGGGCAAACCAGTTGCCCGTGCCGGTGCAGAGGGGCACCGTGCCGTACTGCTCATCGATGGTGCGGCTGCGGAGGATGGATTCGGTGTCCGTCATCAGGTAGAACCAGATGCGGAAATCCTCCGGCCGGTCGTCCTGCTCCGAAAACCCGGGCGCGCCCCAGCAGGCATCGGAATGCCAGGGCTCCCCGTCGATCCAGACGATGTTCCACTGATGGATGCCGCCGGACGGGATATCCCCCACCGCCGAGGTGCAGGGCACCCCCAGCCGGGTCAGCAGGTATTGCATGGCGCCGCTGTAGCCACTGCAGCGGGCCTTGCCGTCCACCAGCGCGCCCCACAGGGTGGAGGTGGACACACCGGTGTCGTCATAGGACACCTTGGTCAGCAGCTCAAAGACCGCAACCAGCTTGTCGTAATCCGAAGCTGCGGGATCCACCGTCTGCAGAAAGGCGTCGGCGGCGGCCTCGGCCTCGGCGGTCATGGTCTCGCTCCGCTCCCGGCTCAGCCGGTACTCGGGGTAGTACACCGTCCGGCTGCCGGTCAGAATCTGTCCGCCGCCAAAGGGCACCCAGAACAGCTCCGGGTGGTCGCTGCGCACCATGTGCACCAGCCGGAAGAGGGTCTCCTTATCCACCTCCTGCAAGCCGGTGATCTCCTCGGCGAAATTCCGGAAGCCCTCCAGCAGCAGCCGGTAGTTCTGCTGCTGCGCCCCGTCCAGCTGGCTGTAGTACCAGCCGCCGTCGGCGGTCATCCACGCCGCCGAAGAGGCGGACGGGCTGACGGAGGAGGAAGTTGAGGAAGAGGCGGCCGTGGAGGAGGTGCCGGAAGAAGCGCCGGAAGAGGTACCGGAACCGCTGCCGGAGGGGGCGCTGGACGGTGCACCGGAAGAACCGGAAGAACCGGAAGAACCGGAAGAACCGGAAGAGCTGCCGGAGGACGCCGCCGGGAAGGAAATCCCCTCCAGCTCCGCCGCCCGGCGGTAGGTTTCATCGGAAATCTGGCCGCATCCGGCAAAAGCCGTCAGCATGGCGCCGGCCAGCAGCGCGCAGATCAGCCGTTTCATAGCGTCCTCACTCAAAGGTAATGGTGCAGCCCAGCCGCACCAGCAGCTTCAGGGTTTCCATGGAGGTGCGGCGGTCGTAATCCCGCTCCTCCTCAGGCAGATCGTCGTAGGGCACCAGGCAGGGATGCTCCTTTTTGGCGTCGTCCCGGACCGGGCCCCACCGCCAGCCGTCGGCGATCCGTCCCGCGGCCCAGACCTCGTGAGTGTTGCGGGCCATCATCTCCCCCAGCCGGATGATCTGAGGGCTCAGCTGAACATCGGAGGTGTCCAGCGGAGCTGGAACGTAGTCTTTCGGATTCATCAAAACACAACCTTTCATTGAGGAGAGAGTAAGCGGAAAAGTGAGAAACCGGATCTGCAGCCATGCGCTTTCAGTATAGCACAGGCCATGGGCGCTATGCAAGAGAGTGAAGAGCAAATCGCTTTTAAGCGGAAAGCGGCTTTCTGAAGCTCTTCACTCCCTGCTTTTTATTCCTCTCCCGGCAGAATTGGAGGCAGCGGGCTGCTTCCCGCGCGGAAGGGGGTCTCGTCCAGAACGCCGTCCCGGGCGAAGGGATACTGCTGGCGGTACCGCAGCAGGCCCCGCCCGTACTCATTCTGCTCCCGTGCCCGCAGGGTCTCCATCCGCTCGGCCCGGGCCGTCTCCCGGATCAGGTACAGGTACTGGATCTCGGCCCAGACGGCCATGCCCTCCTGCACCTCCAGCTTCACATGGGCGGCGGCG
>JAQXNQ010000287.1 GCA_029098085.1 Oscillospiraceae bacterium | reverse complement strand
ACGCTGCCGCTGCTCATTTTCATCCAAAGCATGCCTCCGACAATGCGGCTGCGCTTGTTCTGATTCAGCTGCCACGCTTCCTCCAGGCTTTGAACACGGATATAGTTCTGTATGGTGATCACAGCAAGTGCCCCTTTCGCGTGCTTTGTACATCTTTTCTCTTCTATTATATCAGCAGCAGTTGATTTTGCAAAGGAAATTTGATATACTACCGTTGTACTTTTAAAACTATAACGATAGGAGTTCACCCCATGAAAAAGTTTCTTTCCCTGCTGATCTGTCTGGTCATGACGCTGTCCATGGCGTCCTGCGGCGGAAACGGCGCAGTCGGGTCCGCCTCCTCTGAGGAGCCATCCTCCACCGTGTCTTCTGCGCCCGTTTTGTCCGAGCCGGAGTCTTCCTCTGCCGAAAGTTCTGAAGCCGAGCCCCCCGCTGCCGCCTATCCTGTCACCGTCACCGATCAGGCCGGCAGGGAGGTGGCCATCGAGGAGGAGCCCCAGCGGCTGGTCAGCGGCTATTATATCTCCACCAGCGTGCTGATCGCGCTGGGCCTGGAAGAAAAACTGGTGGGCGTCGAGGCCAAGGCGGACAAGCGGGCCATCTACAAGCTGTCCGCGCCCGGGCTGATGGAGCTGCCCAGCGTGGGCACGGCCAAGGAGCTTGACCTGGAGGGCTGCGCGGCGCTGGAGCCAGATCTGGTGATTCTGCCCCTCAAGCTGAAAAGCGCCGCTGAGACGCTGGAGGGTCTGGGCATCAAGGTGCTGCTGGTGAATCCCGAGGATCAGGAGCTGCTGAGCGGCATGATCGAGCTGCTCGGCACTGCCGCCAATGCCGCGGACCGGGCGCAGGAGCTGCTGGACTTCACCGCCGAGCAGCAGGCCATGCTGGCGGACAAGCTGGCAGGAGCCGAAACGCCCACAGTCTATCTGGCGGGCAACTCCAGCCTGCTCTCCACCGCCGGAGACGCCATGTACCAGTCCGATATGATCCGGCTGGCCGGCGGCGTCAATGCGGCTTCCGAGATCACCGACACCTATTGGGCCGAGATCAGCTATGAGCAGCTGCTGACCTGGAATCCCGACTATATCGTGCTGGCTTCCGACGCCGACTATACGGTGGAGGATGTGCTGAGCGATGCCAATCTGGCTGACTGCGCCGCCGTGGCAAACGGTCAGGTCTGTCAGCTGCCCGGCAAGGCGGAGGCCTGGGACAGCCCCGTTCCCAGCGGCATTCTGGGCGCCGTCTGGCTGGCGGGCGTCCTGCACCCGGAAGCGGTCACCGAAGGGGAAGCCGCCGATGTGATTGACGCCTACTATGAGACCTTCTATGGCTTTACCTACAGCGAAAACTAAGGCTTTTTGCGCGGCCGGGGCGGCGCTGCTGCTGGCCCTGGCCGTCTGCAGCCTCCTGGTGGGAAAGTACCCGCTGTCCCTGCAGAAGCTGATAAGCGGCGATGAGCTGCAGCGGCGGGTCTTCTGGACGCTTCGGTTCAGCCGGACCGTGGTGGGCGTCGTCGGCGGCTTTGCGCTGGGAACGGCGGGCTTTGTCTATCAGACGGTGTTCCGCAACCCGCTGGCCTCTCCGGACATCATCGGTGTCAGCTCCGGCGCCAGCGCCGGGGCGGCGGCGGGCATTCTGTTCCTGTCCGGGACTGCCGCTGTGACGGTCTCCGCCTTTGCCGGAGCGGTGCTGGCAGTGGCGGCGGCGCTGGCACTCTCCAGGCTGGACAAAAGCGGCCGCAGCAGCACCGTCGTTTTAGCGGGCATCGCCGTCCATGCCCTGGCGCAGACGGCTTTGATGTGCCTGAAGCTGATGGCGGATCCGGAGCGGCAGCTGGCCTCCATCGAATACTGGATCATGGGCAGCCTCAGCGGCATCAGCAGCTCCATCGGCGGCAATCTGACCCTGTGTGCGGTCTGCCTGGTGGGTTTGTTCCTGCTTCACCGGCAGATCCTGCTGCTCTCCGCCGAGGAGGGCGAGGCACGGATGCTGGGTGTGCAGGTGGGCAGGCTGCGGCTTTTGGTGCTGTTGACCGCCACGCTGGCCGTTTCCTGTGTGGTCAGTCTGTCGGGACTCATCAGCTTCGTGGGGCTGCTGGCTCCCCACGGAGCCCGGCTGCTGACCAAAAACAACCGCATCGGCACCATGCTGCTCAGCGGTCTGCTGGGCGGAGCGCTGCTGTGCGGAGCGGACATCCTTGCCCGGAGCGTGGGCTCGTCCGAGCTGCCGGTGAGCATCTTCACCAGTTTGCTGGGAGCGCCGCTGCTGATCATGCTGGTTGTCAGAGGGAGGAAGAGCCTGTGAGCCTGTTTTCGGTGTCGGGGCTGACCGCCGGGTATGGCGGCAAAGCCATCGTAAAGAACCTTTCTTTTTCGGTGGAGAAGGGAGAGCTGCTGGGCATTCTCGGCGCCAACGGCAGCGGCAAAACCACCCTCCTCAAAGCCATCTGCGGGATTCTGCCCCATGAGGGCAGCTGTCTGCTGGACGGCGTGCAGCTGGAAGATCTGTCCGCCCGGCAGCTGGCAAGGCGGTGCAGCTACATTCCTCAGCGCAGCGGCATTTCCATTGATCTGTCCGTGCTGGACGTGGTGCTGATGGGCTTCAACCCGCAGCTGGGACTGCTGGAGCATCCCGATGCCGCCATGAAGGAGCGGGCCCGGGAAGCGCTGGCCCTGGCTGGACTGGCCGGGCGGGAGGAGGATAACTACCAACACCTGAGCGAAGGGCAGAAGCAGCTGTGCATCCTCGCCCGAACCCTGGCGGCGGACTGCAGTCTGCTGCTGCTGGACGAGCCGGAGAGCGCACTGGATGTCCGGTTCCGCTGCCGGATGCTGGCCATCCTCCGCCGCTGGCTCCGGGAGGGGAACCG
>JAQXNQ010000286.1 GCA_029098085.1 Oscillospiraceae bacterium | reverse complement strand
GTAGTGGACCACTGCACCGCCAGATGGGCCGCGAACTCGGGCCGGTCATAGGCCGCGCTGGCGCCCCGCAGCGCCGACAGGATCACCTCCTGCGGGCCGTACATCAGCTCGGCGCCGCCCACCTCCAGGCCGGCCTGGAAGAAGTACTTGAACAGCACCGAGGGGCCGGTGTGGCGGTGAATGTCGTGCATGATCTGATGGAAGCGATTGCGCAGCTGGTCGGCAGCCTCCGCCATATTTTTCGGCGCGTCGGCGTTATAATAGATGTAGGTTTTATTTCCGTCGTAGAGGATCGGGGCCTTGTAATCGAAGTCGGGATGCTGCAGCGTCCGGTAGAACAGCTCCTGGAAGAAGACCTCGTCATAGGGCTGGGGGCGCTGCTGCCAGTAATAGAGGGCGCCGTCCCGCTCGTGGCCCTGATTGCCGATATAGTAGTCCCCCTTCAGCAGCGCTTCCGGCGGGTTGCAGTTGAGGCCGGGCAGCTCGCGGCCGTCGATCAGCAGGCAGTAATGCTCCTGCAGGGCCTCGCACATCTTCCGCAGCCACTGCCAGGTCTCGGGCCGCAGGCTGCGGCTGCCGGACCAGCGGTAGACCGGACGGAGGGTGATGAAATTGCCCAGATGGTTCTGCATGTACCAGGCGAAGAATTCCTTCATGTCCGCCGGCTCCTGGGCGATGTAGACGGCGTCGCCGCTGCCGGTGAGGACGCCGTCCGGCACCTTGTCCACAATGCGGCGGATGACGGCGGTGTCGGTCTCGCCGTTTGCTTCAACGGTCAGGCAGATGCCGCGGCCCTCGGCACCGGCCTGCAGGGTCAGGGTCTGCAGCCCAGCCTCGGTGAAGGTGACGGTGTCGGGGCCGGTGACGCCCTCACCGGTATGGACGCGGACGGTGCAGGGCTTCTCCAGCCAGAGCAGCACGCCGAAGGGGCTGTCAGCCTGCGGATGTTCGGGAGCGTAGACGATCCGAAGCTCCTTGCGGCCGTAGACCAGCGCCGTCTGCCGCAGCTCGTAGGGCATGGGAACCATGGCGTCGGTGATGTTCTCCAGTGCCAGAACGTTGACCCCCTCCCGGAGCCAGCCGTCGGGCAGGACGATCTCGTTTTCGCAGCCCACATGGCAGCGCTGGTACAGATCAGCTTCCATGGTGTGACCGTTGAGGGTCAGGCGGAGACGGGGCCGCTCCACCTTGGACAGGTTCTCGCCGTGCCAGCAGTAGTTCGGATGATAGGGCGCGGGCATGCCGAAGGGCACCACGACGCTGAAGCCGCTGCTGCCGGTGAGCCAGGGGCCTTCCGCCCAGACGGTTCCCTCGGCGTGCTCCATGGCGATGGACAGGACAAGGGTCACGGTGTCGTCATGGGGAGCAAAGGGCACCTGCACCTCGGTCCAGTCCCGGGTGCCGCTGGGGAAAGGCAGCAGGGTCACGCTGTCGGGCTCGCCGCCGATGTCCCGGGGATTGCGGCCCTCCCTGCGGCGGAATTCCTCCAGCCGCAGACCCACAAAGCCGCCGGGCAGCACCGCAAGGCCCTCGCTTTTGATCCGGGCGCTGAGCACCCAGCTGTCGGGGGCGGAGCTCCGGCCCCCCTCGTAGGGAGGCCAGGACAGCTTATAGAAGGCTCTGCGGGGGAAGTCCTCCCCTTTGGAGGAGAGCTTCATGGAGAAGCGCTCGGTGCAGGCATCGGTGGAAAGAGCATCGGTAATTTCCTGATACATCCGGGTGATGCCGGTCTCGGTGAGCATATAGGGGTGCAGGGGCACGTCGCCCTTGAGCTGCAGCTTGAAGCGGAAGTCCTGCGGCGTGATTTCGTCAGGAAGGGTGAAGGTCAGGGTCTCTTCCCTGCCGGAGCGCAGCACATGGGTCTGCTGATCCAGCACCAGCTGGTTTTCATAGAGCATGGGTACACATCCTTTTCGGGTAATACGGCCATAATGGCCCAGGTACTATTGTAACTGTTCGCGTTCACATTTTCAAGTGGGACGAGAAAATTTTTGGGGATTATTTTTTGACACTTATGTTTGTGAATCTGATATCAACATCGATCGGTTCGCTCACGCGCAAGAATGCTTGCGTTCCTGCAGCTTTCCGCTTGCGGAAAGTGTGTGCCCGCCGGGAAGACAGGCACAGCAGGGAGCGGTTTTCCGAAACTCTTCACTTTTCACTCTTCACTATTCACTGCGTATCATGCGCTGCCCTTTCAGCACACTTGATCGACACGCTGAAGGGCCGCTCACTCCCCCAGCGCTTCCAGCCGCTCCATTTCCTCCAGATTGAAGGGGGTCTGCTGGTAGACAAAGTAGTTCAGCCAGTTGACATAGAGCAGGTTGGCGTGGGCGCGCCAGATGAACTGGGGCTGCTCATCGGGGTTGTCGCCGGGGAAGTAGTTGTAGGGCATCCGGATGGGCAGACCCTTGTCCAGATCGCGGAAATACTCGGCGGCCAGGGTGCCCCGGTCGTACTCCGAATGGCCGGTGACGAAAAACTGCCGCCCGTCCTTCGATGCGACAATGTACACACCGGACATGACCGACGACGCCAGAATCTCCAGCTGATCGCAGGCCTTGATATCGTCCTCCCGCACCTCGGTGTGGCGGGAATGGGGGGCGTAGAACAGCTCGTCAAAGCCCCGCATCAGCGGGTGGAAGGGCTGGTGGACATGGTGCGGGAAGATGCCGAACATCTTCTCGGGGAGATCATACTTGGGGATGCCGTAGTGATAGTACAGCCCCGCCTGGGCGCCCCAACAGATGTGGAAGGTGGAATAGACGTGGGTTTTCGACCACTTCATGATGTCGCAAAGCTCGGGCCAGTAGTCCACCTCCTCGAAGGGCATCTGCTCCACCGGCGCGCCGGTGATGATCAGGCCGTCGAACCGCTGGTCCCGGACGTCGTCCAGGGTTTTGTAGAACCGGCAGAGGTGGCTTTCGGAGGTGTTGCGGGAGACATGGGTGCCCGCCTGCAGCAGCTCGATATCGATCTGCAGGGGCGAGTTGGACAGCAGCCGCAGAATCTGGGTTTCGGTCTCGATTTTCTTGGGCATCAGGTTGAGAATGGCGATCCGGAGGGGCCGGATGTCCTGATGGGACGCCCGCTCCTCGTTCATGACAAAGATATTTTCCCGCCGCAGGGCCGAGTTGGCCGGCAGGCTGTCGGGAATATTAATCGGCATCAGACAGTCCTCCTGTCAGAAAAGAATGAATGGGAAATCCTATATATTATAGCAGATGTGCCGGAGAGACGCAAGGGGCAGCGGCAC
>JAQXNQ010000285.1 GCA_029098085.1 Oscillospiraceae bacterium | reverse complement strand
GAAGGTCAGCCGCCGTTCATTTTTTCTTGACATTTTTCCCCGGTGATGGTACTATAAAGGCAGAAAACGGGTGAGACCATTGAACAAACGGCTGCATAAGCTCCTGACGGCTCTGGGACTTTCGGCGGCGGCGCTGCTGCTGCTGGACGCGGGCTGTCCGATCCGCCATATCACCGGCATTCCCTGCCCGGGCTGCGGCATGACCCGCGCCTGTCTGGCCGCTCTCCGGCTGGATTTCAGCGAGGCCTTCCGGATGCACCCCCTCTGGCCCCTGCCTCTGCCGCTGATTCTGCTGCAGGTCTTCCGCCCCGGGCCGCTCTTCCGGAATCCCCGTGCGGAGAATGGCTTCTGGTGGAGTATGCTGGCGCTGGTCATGGCGGTGTATGCGGTGCGGATGGCGCTGCTTTTCCCCCATACGCCTCCCATGGACTTCAACGACGGCGCCCTGATCTGCCGGATCTGGCGATTTTTCGGCGGAAGCTGAAGAAAAGCGGGGGACTGTCTCGTTCTCTTGACAGCGGTCCACTCAACAAGGAAAGGAACTGACAACCATGATTCAGACAAGAAACTTCGTGACCATCCTGCTGCTGAACATCATCACCTGCGGCATCTACGGGCTCTATTATATGTACACCGTGACCCAGGACATGAACACCATGGTGGGCAATGACGGCCGGAACACCGAACCCTCCACCGTCGTGCTGCTGACCATCGTCACCTGCGGCTTTTACGGCTGGTATTGGTACTACGAGCAGGGCAACCGGATGAAGGCCCTCTGCGACCGCAACAACATCCCCTGCGAGGAAAACGGCACCACCTACCTGATCTGGATTCTGGTGGGCGCTCTGATCTGCGGCGTGGGCAGCTGGATCGCCATGTACCTCTTCCTCAAGAACTTCAACGTGCTGGCGGCGGCCTACAACCAGAGTGTTGGCGGGTACAACAGCTACAACACCCCCGGCTCCTCCATGTAAAATGCTGTAAAGCAAAATGCCTTGACAACACAATTCCAGCTGTGAAGCAATTTTACTTTACAGCTGGAATTTCCCATATCTGCGGGCTTTTTCGGGCCTGCCCGGGAGGAGGGGAGACGTCCGCGGCGCTTCTGGGCGCTCCGGTTCACCCGGCGCGGGAGGGAACGCGAAAAGGCCCCGGGACTTAGGCGGTCGATAAAGTCGGACATGGCTTTGTCTATTTAGTTTCTTGCGGCTCTACATCGCTTTCCGCAAGCGGAAAGCTGCAAGAACGCAAGCGTTCTTGCGCGTGAGTGCTCCTTTTTGACATTATTGGTATACGACAGGGCGCGGAGGAGCAGGATTTCGCCCTCTGCGAGATTTGACCGCAGGGCAAATCCAGGCGACACAGGGCGCTGCCAGACTAAGGCCGAAGGCCGTGTCGAGGACTCGCGATTTTTTGGCTTTCCCCGCAGGGGAAAGCGAAGGAAACTCGAGTAAAACCTTAAATGCCTTGGCAACCAATTGAAAGTGCGTTACCTATTTGTGCAAATCGTCAATCAGTAGCGACGTTATCGACATGCTGAGGAATTTTCGCTCAGCCCCAATTGCCCATTGAAAAAAATCAGAAAACGGTGTACAATAGGGGAAACCGATCAAAAAGGAGAATGGATCATGGATTGGAACAAAGAACGCAACCTGACCATGCTGGTGGATTTTTACGAGCTGACCATGGCCAACGGCTATCTGCAGAAGGGGATGCAGAACCGGCGGGCCGTTTTCGATATGTTTTTCCGGAAGATCCCGGACGGCGGCGGTTTTGCCATCTGCGCCGGTCTGGAGCAGACCATTGACTACCTGAAGAACCTGCACTTCACCGAGGAGGACATCGAGTACCTGCGGGGCAAGAAGATTTTCGCCGAAAGCTTTCTGGACTGGCTGCGGGACTTCCATTTCAGCTGCGACGTCTGGGCCATGCCGGAGGGCACGCCCATCTTCCCCAATGAGCCGGTGGTGACGGTGGAGGGCCCCATCATGGAGGCGCAGCTGGTGGAGACCATGGTGCTGCTGTCGATCAACTTCCAGTCGCTGGTGACCACCAAGGCCAGCCGCATCGTCCGGGCCGCGGCCGGACGGCCGGTGATGGAGTTCGGCTCCCGCCGTGCCCAGAGCTATGACGCTGCCGTGCTGGGCGCCCGTGCGGCCTATATCGGCGGCTGCAGCGGCACTGCCTGTGCCATCGCCGACCGGGAGTACCAGACTCCCGCTCTGGGCACCATGGCTCACAGCTGGGTACAGCTGTTCGATAGCGAATACGAAGCCTTCAAGGCCTACGCCGAGGTCTACCCCGACAGCTGCACGCTGCTGGTGGACACCTATAATGTGCTCAAGTCGGGCATTCCCAACGCCATCAAGGTGTTTGACGAGGTGCTGGCGCCCATGGGCTACCGGCCCAAGGGTGTGCGTATCGACAGCGGCGACATCGCCTACCTGTCCAAGAAGGCCCGCAAGATGCTGGACGCGGCGGGCTATCCCGACTGCGGCATCTGCGCGTCCAACTCGCTGGACGAGTATCTGATCCGGGATCTGCTGCTGCAGGGCGCGAAGATCGACAGCTTCGGCGTGGGCGAGAACCTGATCACCTCCAAGAGCGACCCGGTCTTCGGCGGCGTGTACAAGCTGGTGGCCGTGGAGGAGGACGGGCGGTATGCGCCCCGGATCAAGCTCAGCGAGGCGGCGGAGAAGATCACCACCCCCTGCAAGAAGATGGTGTACCGCCTCTTCAACCGGGAGAGCGGACAGGCTGTGGCCGACTACATCGCCCTCTTTGACGAGGAGGTGCCCGAGACCGGCCCGATCACCCTGTTTGACCCCATCAACACCTGGAAATCCAAGACCTTTGACAATGTGGAGATCCGGCCCATGCTGGTGAAGGTGTTCGACAAGGGCCGGTGCTGCTACGAGTCGCCGGACATCGAGACCATCAAGGCAACTTGCGCCGCCCAGGTGGCAGGGCTGTGGGAAGAGGTGCTGCGGTTCGAGAATCCTCACCGGTACTATGTCGACCTGTCGCAGGATCTGTGGACCTGCAAGCAGCGGCTGCTGGCGGAGCATGAGCTGTAAAAAAGTGAAGAGTGAAGAGTGAAAAGTTTCGGAAAACCGCTCACTGCGTTCGCTCAAAGTATGGGTTCGGCAGGCTGCCCGTCTGATTTTGCCGTCCTGCGCAATGAAAGGTTTTCAGTGATTCAGTGAAGAGCAACGGCGGGTTTGCTTCCGATTCTCACGCAATCTGAACCAGAAAGGAACCGTCCAACTTTCGCCGGAACTAAATCACTCTTCACTTTCTTCAAGCACCGCTCAGAATCAGTGCATAACCTTTCAAGTTTCGTCAGTATTCAAGGGCGGTACGCCCGATTCACCATAACTATTCACTATTACCTATTCACTTCAAACAAAAGGGCTCCCTGCGTCTGCATGGGAGCCCTTTTGTCTCACTTTTCTTTATGCTTTTCCCCTTTCGGGGAGCTTTCCAGGCACATCGGGGTCGGGCATGCTGCTGGCCCCCTGCCGCGCCATGAGCCGCCGCAGCTGCTCGGACATGTCGTCCGCCTCTTCCTCGGTGGGGGCGGGCAGGACGGCGATCAGCCGCACCTGCATCTGCCGCTGGTTGATGAACTCCACTTCGCCGTCCATGACGCTGTAGGGATAGGGGATAATGTCCACCAGCTCGTCGTCCACTCGCACCTGATACAGGTATCCGGCCTGACGGCCGTTGTGGATGACCGAATTGTCGTCGGAGGGACAGAGCATGGTCGGTTTGTGGGCCAGAGCCGCCGCCAGCTCCTTCCAGGGAGTGATCCTGTTGCCGGGCCGCAGGCATTTGAGCCGGCGGGTGGAGCCATGGTACCAGCGCATGAGCGGTTCTCCTTTCTGAAATGCTGTGAAAAGCCTTGCGTGCCCGTCTGCCCCGTGGTAAAATAGGAAAAATCAAACGGGAAAGGATGAAGACGAATGAACGTTTTTCTTCTGAACGGAAGCCCCAATCCGAAGGGCGCCACGGCGGCGCTGCTTTCCGTTATCCGGGAGGCAGCGGAGGAAAAGGGCTGCCGGTGCGAGACCATTTGCCTGGGGGAGATGAGCATCCGCGGCTGCCTCGGCTGCAAGAGCTGCTACGAGACCGGCGCCTGCGTGCTGCAGGATGACGCGCAGGCCGTTCAGGCCGCCATGGAGCGGGCCGATCTGCTGGTGATCGCGCTGCCGTCCTACTGGGGCGATATGCCGGGACAGGCCAAGATCTTCATCGACCGCTGCACGCCCTACTGCACCACCAACCGGGGCCACCGCAGCT
>JAQXNQ010000284.1 GCA_029098085.1 Oscillospiraceae bacterium | reverse complement strand
CGAAATCTCTTCCTCTTTCCCGTCCCTGATTCGTCTGCCCCGGGTGGGAGCCAGAGAGACCAGCTTTTTCAGGCCCTTCCTGGCACGCTCAGTGGTCATATCCTCCAGAATAGCGCCAATGGCCATGATGAAGGCCACCTCTCCGGCCGCAAACAGATCCCCGATGGCGATGGCCGCGAACATGGCTATCACGATCAGCAGAGCAGAGGAAATCTTGCTGATGCCCGGATTGTGAAGGATGCGCCAAATCGCCAGATACAGCAGCGGAATGCCGCTGATCACGACCGTGATCCAGGCCGGATCCACCAGCAGCTCCACGCCAACCCCCGGCAGCACAAAGCTGAGCACCAGAAAAACGCCGCCAATCAGCGTAGCGGGAATACCGGCCAAAAGGTCGTTGATTTTCCCGATCATACAAATTCCTCGCTTTCTCTTGACATTGTGCGCTTTTCAGCGTACAATTTATACGATATCAAACATGTTGTTCGATATCTATTATACCGTGTTTTGGCGTGGAAGCAAGAATCAAAAGCTTGCGGATGTATGATACCGAACATTTTTTGAAATCTGTACGGGAGGAAGGCCATGGACAGGCGACAACAGAAAACCAGAGAGGCGATTTTTCAGGCATTCAGCACCCTGCTGGAAGGCAAGCGCTTTGAAACGATCACGGTACAGGAAATCATCGATCAGGCCAATATCGGAAGAAGCACCTTTTATGCTCACTTTGAGACCAAGGACGCGCTGCTGAGGGAAATGTGCACCGATATTTTTCATCACGTTTTCAACCGGCAGCTGTCCCGGGAAGCGGATCACGACTATTCCGCCGGCAGCAGGAATCTGGAAACGAAGCTGGCACACATTCTTTACCATCTTCGGGAAAACAAGCTCAATCTGAGGGGCATTCTCCGCAGCGAGAGTGGGGAACTGTTCATGAAATTTTTTAAAGAATATCTCTGCGATATGTTCCGGCGATATTCGGAGGAATTTCCTGCGGATGTGCCGCAGGATTACCTGCTGCATCACCTTGCGGGCAGCTTTGCCGAAACGGTCAAATGGTGGGTTTCAAAGGACATGAAGCCCGCCCCGGAGCAGGTCGCCGGCTATTATATGGCCGTCAACCGGCCCGGTAAAGCATAATAGAAACCCCCGGCATAGCCGGGGGCAGTCTGTCGATAAAGTTGATGCGTTTCCACGCAGCTGCCCGCGTGTGCGGAAGGTTAAATCGCCGGTCCGCTTCCTTATCGCTCAGCCGTTCTTCACGCATCGTTTCCACAACCATCTTTTTGAACTCTGGCACATATCGCCTGTACTGTCCAACAAAAGGGGTGTCGTTCATTCCTTCAAGGATCTTATGATTTGGACAACAGGCACACGACTTCTGTATGATGCGTCCAGGGGAACATGTCCACCGGCTGGATCCGTTTCACCCGGTAGCCGCCTCCGGTCAGGGTCTGCAGATCCCGGGCCAGCGTCTCGGGATTGCAGGAAATATAGACAATCTTTTTCGGCTCCAGCTTCAGCAGAGAGGAAAGGAACCGCCGGTCGCTTCCGGCCCGGGGCGGATCCATCAGCACCAGATCCACCCGCTCCTTTTCCTTTGCCATTTCCGCAAGGCAGCGTCCGGCGTCCGCTTCCACAAAGCGGATGTTCCCGATACCGTTGAGGCGGGCATTCTCCCGCGCATCCCGCACGGCGGCAGCGTTGTTCTCGATGCCGATGACCTCGCCGGCCTTTCCGGCAGCCGTCAGGCCGATGGTGCCGATGCCGCAGTAGGCGTCAATGACCCGCTCGGTGCCGGTGAGACCGGCGAACTCCAGTGCTTTGCCGTACAGCACTTCGGTCTGCACCGGGTTGATCTGATAGAAGGAGCGGGGAGAGATGCGGAAGGTCAGGCCGCAGAGCTGATCCTCAATATAGCCCGGCCCGTACAGCACCTCTTCCCGGCTGCCCAACATCAGGGCGGTGTCTCCCTCGTTGATATTGAGCACCAGGGTGGTGATGTCGGGATGTGCCTTCAAAAGCGCCTTGGCAAAGGCCGCCTTCTGCGGAAAAATAGGACTGGCCGTCACCAGCACAACCATCAGCTGATCGGTCTTCACCGCCCGGCGCACCAGCAGGTGCCGGAAGAAACCCCGGCCGGTGCGGAGATCATAGGGCTCCAGCTTGAAAGCAGGCAGCAGCCGGCGAACGGTGGCGGCAATGGCGGAGGCCTTTTCATCCTCAATCATGCAGCTGTCGGTGATGGCGATCCGCTCTTCTCTGGACTGCCAGATGCCCGAAACGATCTTTCCGGCCCGGGTGCGGCCAAAGATGGTCTGCACCTTGTTGCGGTAATGGCAGGGATTATCCATGCCGATGATAAAGGGAATGTGGCCGTACCGGCCCAGCAGCTTCTGCACCTGCGCCTGCTTCCAGCGGAGCTGATCGGGGTAGGGAAGGTTCTGCATCTGGCAGCCGCTGCACTTTCTGTAAATGGGGCAGATGTCCTCCCGATTGCGGGGAGACTCCTCTTCCTCTGCGGAGAGCGTGCGCTTCTGGGGCAGCAGCCCCTCATAAAATTTCCCGGACGATTCGGGAGATGAACGAAAATCTTTCTTCATCGGAGTTCCTCCTGAAACAGAGCCGTGCTCCGGCATCCTGTGTCTGATCAAATAATCTGTTCCCATTGTACCATACTTCCCGGCGGCACGCAATCGGGCGGAGGACAGATTCTTCCGAATCGGCGGCAGAGCCGTCGTTTACCTTTTGACTTCATGTGTCGATTTTAAGCTTTTAAGGAATTGTTCGTCAAAAAGCCAGAAAGGGATCCGTCTGTAGACCAGCGAATCCCTTTCCGTTGCCCGGCAAACCGGAATTTATTGCGCCTCTTTCAATAATTCCTCTGCGCTTACGCCATACAATTTCGCTAACGCCATTAAGTTCGTCGTATTCGGATCAGAAGCACCGCTTTCCCATTTAGAAACAGCCTGACGGCTTA
>JAQXNQ010000283.1 GCA_029098085.1 Oscillospiraceae bacterium | reverse complement strand
ATGTGAGGTGGAGCTGGCCTATGCCATCGGCGTGGCGCGGCCCGTCTCCATCATGGTGGATACCTTCGGCACCGGTGTGGTGGCCAATGAGGTGATCGAGAAGGCTGTGGAGAAGGTCTTCGACCTGCGGCCCTCCGCCATCATCCGGGATCTGGATCTCCGCCGCCCCATCTACCGGCAGCTGGCCAAGTACGGCCATATGGGCCGGGAGGATCTGGGCGTCAGCTGGGAGAAGACCGACCGGGTAGAAGCCCTGAAGGCGGCAGTGGCCGAGCTGGGCTGATGCACAAAGGTGAGGGGGCAGGTCCCGATGGGGCCCGCCCCTTTGCCATAGGCTTTTATTTTCGACAGAGCAGGAGGCTTTTCATGCGGCAGGATGTGGTCTGTGTTTCCGGCGTGGTGGACGATGTGACCTATGTGAATCCCGAGACGGGATTTGCGGTGATTGAACTGAATACCGGCGAGGAGATCCTGCCCGTGGTGGGAGAGCTGTACGGCGTTTCCGCAGGGGAAGAGCTGCGGCTCACCGGAAGCTTCAGCTCCCATCCCCGCTTCGGGCGGCAGTTCAAGGCGCTGGCCTTTGAGCGGAGCCTTCCCGCCGGAGCGGTGGCCATCCGGAAGTTTCTGTCCTCCGGTGCGGTGAAGGGAATCGGCGCTGTGCTGGCAGAGCGGATCGTGGATCAGTTCGGCGATGACACGCTGGAAATTCTGGAGCAGACCCCGGGCCGGCTCAGCGAGGTGCGGGGTATCTCCCCAAAAAAGGCGGAGGCGCTGACGGCCGAGCTGCAGCAGCTGTTCGGCATGCGGACGGTGATGATGTTCCTGACCGCTTACGGCATCACGCCGGCGGAAGCGGTGCGGGTCTGGAAAAAATGGGGCATCATTGCGGTGGATGTCATCAAGGATAATCCCTATCTGCTCTGCGGAGACGATATCGGCGCTGATTTCAAAAAAGCGGACGATCTGGCCCTGGCCCTGGGCATAGCGCCGGACAGCGGCAAGCGGATTTTCGGCGCGGTGTCCCATGTGCTGCGGCATAATCTGCGCAACGGCCATACCTGCCTCAGCCGGGAGACGGTCACCTCGCTGGCGTCCCGGCTGCTGCAGGGCGTTTCACAGGATCTGGTGGAGGCGGATGTGGAGCAGCGGCTGGAGGACGAGGAGCTGTTCTCCATTCAGCGCAACCGGGAGTATCTGTTTCTGCCCAGCTACTATATGGCGGAGCGTTATATCGCCCTGCGGCTGTCCCTGATGCTGCAGAACCGGTTTTTCCCTCAGCGGAACATCGACAGAATGATTGCGGATGTGGAATCCCAGAAGGGCATCCGGTACGAATCCCTGCAGCGGGAGGCCATCCGGCAGGCCTTGGCCCAGAGCATTCTGATTCTCACCGGCGGCCCCGGCACCGGCAAGACCACGACCCTCAACGCCATCATTGATTTGCTGGAGCAGGAGGGCCTTTCCATCGCCATCGCCGCCCCCACCGGCCGTGCGGCCAAGCGGGTCAGCGAGGTCACCGGACGGGACGCCCGCACCATTCACCGGCTGCTGGAGGTGGATTTCGGATCCCGGGAACAGCTGAAATTCGTCCACGACGAAAATAATCCGCTGAAGGCGGACGTGGTCGTGATTGACGAGATGTCCATGGTGGACACCCTGCTCTTTGAGTCGCTGCTGCGGGGCTGCCGGATGGGCTGCAAGCTGATTCTGGTGGGAGATTCGGATCAGCTGCCGTCGGTGGGCGCGGGCAATGTGCTGCGGGACCTGATCGATTCGGGCTGTATCCCCACCGTGGAGCTGAAGCAGGTGTTCCGGCAGGCGGCCGAGAGCCTGATCGTCACCAATGCCCATAAAATTGTGCGGGGCGAGGCGCCGGAGCTGACGGCCAAAGACCGGGACTTTTTCTTCCTGCGCCGGGCCAGCGCTTCCGCTGTGGCCCAGACGGTCACCGAGCTGGTCAGTGAACGCCTTCCCCGCACCTACGGCTATTCGCCCATCACCGATATTCAGGTGCTGACGCCCCAGCGGAAGGGAGACCTGGGCGTGTACACCCTCAACGACGCGCTGCAGCAGGCGCTGAATCCCAGAGCACCCGGCCGCCGGGAATACAAGGGCACCTTCTGCACCTTCCGGGAAGGGGACAAAGTGCTCCAGACCCGCAACAACTACGATATCGAGTGGGATAAAAACGGCGAGAAGGGCATGGGCATTTATAACGGAGACATCGGCATCATCCGGTCGATTGATCTGCCCACTGCCACCATGGTGCTGGACTTTGACGAGCGCATCTGCACCTATACCTTTGATATGACCATGGAGCTGGAGCTGGCTTACGCGGTCACGGTGCACAAAAGCCAGGGCAGCGAGTACGATGCCGTCGTTCTGCCCATACTGGGGGGCTTTGACAAGCTGTATTTCCGGAACCTGCTGTACACGGCGGTGACCCGGGCCAAAAAGCTGCTGATCATTGTGGGCAGCTCCTCCCGGGTTATGCAGATGGTGCAGAACAACGTCAAAACCCTGCGCTATACCGGACTGAAGTACTTCCTTACCGAGGCGGTCCGCACAGCCGGACGGGAGCAGCCGGATGAAGAATAAACCGCTGCTTTCCCGTTTTCTGGAGCGGGTGAAGGACGCCTTCTTTCCTGTCCGCTGTCCGTTCTGCGGTCAGCCGCTGCTGCGGGAGGAAAGCTGCTGCTCCGATTGCCGTCCCCGTCTTGCGGCGGTGGATGCCTCAAAGACCTGTCCCCGCTGCGGCAAGCAGTCCTGCGTCTGCGGCCCGGTGCCGGCGCTGGAGATGACCCGATGCTGTTTTTACTATGAAGGGCTGGCTCAGGAGGCTGTCCGGAGTCTGAAATTCCGCCATCGTCCCGGCGCTGCTCTTGGACTGGGCGGCTTTATGGCAGAAGCGGTGCGGGAGGGCGGACGGACATGGGATCTGGCTGTGCCCATCCCCATGACAGCGAAAAAGCGCCGCCGGAGGGGCTATAATCAGGCTGAACTGCTTTGCCGCTCCATGGCGGAGAGACTGGGCATGCCCGCTGCGTCGGCTCTGAAAAAGATTAGAGAAACCAAAGCGCAGCATACGTTGGACGCCAGAGAGCGGGCGCACAACCTGGCGGGAGCCTATGCGGCGGATCCGAAGCTGGTGGAGGGCAGGCGGGTTTTGATCTGCGACGATGTGCTCACGACCGGCGCTACGCTGCGGGAAGCCGCCGCGGCGCTGCTGCGGTCCGGAGCACTGGAAGTGGGTGCGGTGACCGTCTGCTGTGTGGAAAGGGGATATGCAGGGGAACCTGCAGCAGAGAATGCCGGTAATCCCGGCGAAAACCGTCGATGAAAATTCACACAGATTTGTTGCATTGACGGGGCAAAACGTGTATAATGAAACTGTTCACCTGCAGACAGAATCATTTCAGATAGAATCAAAGAGGGGGAAGCTGCATTGGCAGGAATTGATCTGGGTATCGACCTTGGCACGACAAAGATTATCATTTACCGCGTGGGAAAGGGCATTGTCCTGGAAGAGCCCAGCGTGGTGGCCTACAACAAGCGAACCGAGCAGGTGGTGGCCGTCGGTCATGAAGCTCTGCGGATGCTGGGCCGAACCCCGGCGTATATCCTCACCGAATGCCCCATCCGGGAGGGCGTTATTTCCAACCACCTCTTTACGGAATATCTGATTCAAGAATTCGTGAAAAAGGTTTCCCGCAGCTTTCTGATCAAGCCCCGCATCGCCATCTGCATTCCATCGGCCATCACCCGCGTGGAAGCACGGGCCGTGGTGGAAGCAGCCATGAGCGCAGGCGCGCGGAAGGTGTATCTGATCGACGAGCCCATTGCGGCCGCCATCGGCGCCGGACTGGACGTGCTCAAGCCGGAAGGACGGATGATGGTGGACTCCGGCGGCGGAACCACCGACATTGCGGTCATCTCTCTGGGCGGCATTGTGGTTTCCCATTCTCTGAAAATCGCCGGCAATGTTTTTGATGAAGCCATCGTCAAATACATTCAGAACCGGTATAAGCTGGCCATCGGCACAACGGTGGCCGAAACCATCAAGAAGGAAATCGGCTGCGTCTTTGAGCCGGACGAGTCGGTGACCACCACCGTGAAGGGCCGCAATCTGCTGACCGGCTATCCGGAACAGATCACCATCAATCAGGCGGAGCTTTTCGATGTGATGCGTCCGTTCGCGGCGGAAATTGTGCTGGGCGTGCGGAATGTACTGGAGCGTACGCCGCCTGAGCTGACCGGCGATATTTACCGCAACGGCATCACCATGACCGGCGGCACCTCTCAGCTGAAGGGCCTGGATCGGCTGATTGCGGAAAACACCGGCGTGGAGGTTCGCCTGGCATCGGATCCGGTGGATTGTGTGGGCATCGGCACCGGCAAGTGCTTCTCCATGATCGAGGATCTGAAAGAGGGCTTTGAGTGCGCCTCGACCTACACGCACTGATGAGAAATTCGGACAAAGCGGGAAAAATACTTTGACATTTTTCCCACTTTGTGATATAATAATCTGGCTGTTAAGAACAGCATATGATGGAGATGTATCGAAGTGGTCGTAACGAGGCTGACTCGAAATCAGTTGATCCGCGAGGGTCCGGGGGTTCGAATCCCTTCATCTCCGCCAGCGAAGGCCTGTAAACTGCGCGTTTACGGGCCTTTTTCTTATTTCCTTACGCCTTATTCGATCCCCTGAGCGGGTTCCCGTCGGCCTTTTGCGTTCTCCCTTACTTGTCGTGGGGAGAAGACAGGGGAGAATGGATTCCCAGGCCGCTGAGCATCGCGTCAGCCGGGGTCAGCTTCGAGCTGTAATCCAGATGAGCGTAAGCGTAGATGTTTGCCGTAGTTGAAAAGTCGCTGTGACCAAGCCATTCCAGCGGATAAATCGGGGTCGGATAGTGCCTTCTTCATCGACATCAAGATTGACTGAGACATACGCTTTCCTGCATTGCATCTCCATGTTCAAGCTCACTCCCGTCTTCCTACTGTCGGCTGATGCCGCCGACATCCTGATCCCGGATGCTGCGGCAGCCTGTCCGCCGAAAGCATCCTGATTTGAAACTTTTTTCTTGTATTTCTGCCCACTCCAGATGATGAGCTGATCGAAAACATGCAGCAGGGCTATGATATGGTGCAGCTCTCCGCAATGATGAATACGAATATCAATCTCATGCTGATCAAGCTCCACGAGCTGAACCGTATGGGTTGGCGGCTGAATCTGCCCTATGTACCCCGTTCTGACTTTCTCAGGAATGTCAAGCTGGAGGGGTGACCGCTCATCGGGCATGAAAACTACGATGTTTGAAATAAGCAAGGCTCTGCTTGCCTTTGAGCAGCGTTTGCCCGGGGCGTAAGGAGGCGAAAAGGATGACAAAAGAAGAATTTGACGGCTTGATTAAGAAGAATCTCGTCGCGGTCCTGGGCGATGCCTGCTTTGGGTATGTGCTTGCAAAGAAATACCCAAATTACTTCAGTCGGGAAGCGTTTGCTATTTTTATAGATGAAATGAAATCCGGGTATCACAGGGCCTTTTGCTCCTATGACGCGGGAAAGGGCAGCGAATTAAAAGAGCAGACCGGCCGCTATGGAAAAACACCTCCCAAAATGGCCAGTGTCGCATCCTCTTCCCGTTTCTGCTATCTGGCACTCAGAGACGGAGCCGATGGCCTGGGCGGCAGTGGAGAGGTGGAATTTGAACATGAATGCAGGATCAAAGGGATCGACGGCATAGCGCCTCAGCTGGACGCCTTCATCCCCAATGAGAGCATTTATGTAGAGGTCAAATGCCATGAGATTTTTGATGCGCACCATGTTGTCATGAAGATCAAATACTGGGATCTGCTTTTTGGCGTGGATAACGCATTTGGTTTGCCCAATCTCCCGAAGGTGCAGGATGAAACGTTTACAATCGGACATGAGACCTTCAACCTTTCAAAAGCCAGCACCATGTTTGACATAAAGCAGTTTCTGTGTCACCTTCTGGGCATTGCCTCCCGGAAGGAGGCAGACAAACCGGCCAAACTGGTCTATCTGTTTTTCAAGCCGAGACTGGATACAGCAGACGAGCAAAGGGCAATGGACGAAGTATTCTGCGAGCTTCAACATGAAATCAGGGCGATCTTCGCCAGCCCGCCAATCAGACGCTTCACTGAAAAAAACAACATCCAGTTAACGGCAGTCGCGGAATACGCAAGCATCATGGAGCGCTTGAGTCCTCATAATAGGATGATGCTGTTTCCTGTATAATCTCACAGAAGGGAGGCCGCCGGAGCATGAAAGAGCGCACCTACATCGCAATCGACCTCAAGAGCTTTTATGCCTCGGTGGAATGCCGAGAGCGCGGTCTGGATCCGCTGGACACGAATCTTGTTGTCGCAGATGAAAGCCGCACCGACAAGACCATCTGCCTTGCGGTCCCCCCTTCCCTCAAGTCCTACGGCATTTCAGGCCGCGGCCGTTTGTTTGAAGTCAAACAGAGGGTCAGGGAGGCCAATGCCGGACGGCAGCATGACGCCCCAGGACACAAGCTGGAAGGTTCCTCCTGCTCTCATTCTGCGCTTCTTAAAAACCCACACCTTGCGATTGACTTCGTTATTGCTCCGCCCCGTATGGGCCTATTACATGGCGTACAGCACGAGAATTTACGAGGTCTACTTGAAGTATGTCGCGCCGGAGGACATCATCGTTTATTCCATCGACGAGGTATTCATAGATGTCACGGACTACCTGAACACCTATAAGCTGTCTCCTCGTGACCTTGCCATGAAGATCATTCTGGATGTTCTGGAGACAACCGGCATCACCGCAACCGCCGGGATCGGCACCAACCTCTTTCTCTGCAAAGTGGCAATGGATATTGTGGCAAAACACATCCCGGCAGATCAAAATGGAGTACGCATCGCGGAGCTGGACGAAATGGGGTTCCGGCGGGAGCTTTGGTCCCATCAGCCTCTCACTGACTTCTGGCGCGTGGGGCATGGCTATGCGAAGAAGCTCGAACAGCACGGAATGTTTACCATGGGCGATGTGGCACGATGCTCGGTTCAGAATGAAGATCTTCTGTACCGGCTCTTCGGGAAGAATGCGGAGCTGCTGATCGACCATGCGTGGGGCTGGGAGCCCTGCACGGTGGAGGCAATTAAGGCGTACAGGCCGAGTACCAACAGCCTCGGCTCAGGACAGGTGCTGCATCAGCCCTATACTGCTGAGAAAGCCAGACTCGTGCTTCGGGAAATGGCTGACTCGCTTGTGATGGATCTGGTGGAGAAAGGACTGGTCACAGACCAGCTGGTTGTCACCATCGGCTACGACATTGAAAACCTCGCCGATCCTGAGCGTCGAATGAGCTATTGCGGTGATGTCGTGAAGGATCACTACGGGCGGCAGATCCCGAAGCATTCCCACGGCACGCAAAACCTTGGGAGACACACTTCCTCAACAAAGCTCATTCTGGATGCCGTATCGGAGCTTTTTGACCGGATCGCAAATCAGGACCTTCTGATCCGCAGACTGAACATTGCTGCAAATCATGTTATTGATGAGGCATCAGTTCCAAAGCAGAACGGCGGATTCGAGCAGCTTGATTTTTTCACCGACTACACAGCCCGTGAAGCCGAGCGGAAAAGGAAAGAAGCTGCACTTGAGCGCGAGCGGAAGATGCAGCAGGCGGTTCTGACCATCCGGAAGAAATATGGCAAGAATGCAGTTCTGAAAGGTATGAGCCTTGAAGAGGGCGCAACCGCAAGGGATCGGAATGAGCAAATCGGAGGGCATAAGGCTTAGCAGCTCGGCACATAAGGCTTTATCGGTGAGAGGAAGGTATGAAATGAACAGCGCAAACAATCACCAATACGACGATATTATTCATCTGCCGCACCATGTATCTGCCACCCGGCCGCAGATGTCCATGATGGATCGTGCAGCCCAGTTTTCTCCCTTCGCTGCACTCACCGGATATGACGCTGCCATCAAGGAAGCGGCGCGGCTGACCGATCGGAAAATCGAACTCGATGACTGTGAGAAGGAAGAAATCAACGGCAAAATCCAGCTCATTGCAGAGCATCTTGGCGAGGACCTTGGAGTTGTGATCACCTGCTTTCAGCCGGACAGTAAAAAGGCCGGAGGCGCGTATGTGGATGCGCTGGGCATCGTGAAGAAAATCGATGCATACGAGCGGATGATCATCTTTCGGGATGGCAGAAAAGTTCCGATTGACGATATTCTTTGGATCGAACTGGCTGAACCATTGTCACTTGCCGTGCGACCAGACTGAATGCGGTTTCTTCTATAACCGGAGATTGAGCCGGACGACATTGATGTGAGTGATACGGCAACGTTCGTGTGGGAAATCAAATAAGTATGACGATACGGGAAAAGGCGCTTTCGGGCGTCTTTTTTCTTTTACGCACCTGATTTTCAGCGTGTTTTTGTCCGATGAGAGCGAAGGGGGATCTGCGGAAAAATATGATACGTTTCCTTATGCGCCGGTTCTTCTGCCGGATGTGGTTCTGAACCCGGACTCTTTGCGAATATGCCGGAAGTCTCCGGTTGAAACCGTACGGCCTTCCGGGACGGTTTTGCCAGGTTCGGCTTG